>NZ_JBFAZB010000043.1:0-90896 GCF_040681575.1 Kitasatospora sp. NPDC051702 | reverse complement strand
CCGTCGGCGCCTCCCGTGCCGCGGTCGACGCCGGCTGGTACCCGCACAGCAACCAGGTCGGCCAGACCGGCAAGCAGGTCTCGCCGCAGCTGTACATCGCGGCGGGCATCTCCGGCGCGATCCAGCACCGGGCCGGCATGCAGACCTCGAAGACCATCGTGGCCGTCAACAAGGACCCCGAGGCCCCGATCTTCGAGCTGGTCGACTACGGCGTGGTCGGCGACCTCTTCGCCGTGCTGCCGCAGCTCACCGCCGAGGTGAAGGCCCGCAAGGGCTGATCCCCGCGGGGAGGACTGGAGGGCGTGGCGCCGGGTGCTCGGTGCCACGCCCTCCGTCGTGCGCGGCGCGGCCCGGTGCACGCGCGGCGAAGCGCCGGGTGCGCCGCGGGCCCGTCGGCCGCGGACCGTAGAGTCGGCGCGAGAACGCGGGACGACGGCGCGGAGCGGCCGCGCCGGGACGAGGACGAGGGCGAGGGGACGGAAGCATGGCACTGCTGACCGCACTTCAGGGCGGCTTCGGGGACGCGGTCGACGCGCTGCGGATCGACGGGCGGGCGCTGTCCCGGGAGGAGCTGCTGGGCGCGGCGTCCGCCGTCGCCGACCGGGTGGCCGGCGCCCCCGCGCTCGCCGTGCTGGCCCGGCCCACCGCCGAGACGGTGGTGGCCGTGGTCGGCGGCCTGTTGGCGGGCGTGCCCGTGGTGCCGCTGCCGCCCGACTCCGGGCCGAAGGAGCGCGAGCACATCCTGCGCGACTCGGGCGCGGCGCTGCTCGCGCACGCCGTGGGCGAGGAGGTCGACGGCGCGGCGGACGCGGCGGCGGGCCGCGGGGGCGTGGAGCTCCTGCCGGTGGACCCCGCGGAGCGGTCCACCGCCCGCCACGCCGAACCCCCCGCGGACGCCACCGGCTTCGTCCTCTACACCTCGGGCACCACCGGGGCTCCCAAGGGGGCCGTGATCCCCCGCGCGGCGATCGCCGCCGACCTGGACGCGCTCGCCGCCGCCTGGCAGTGGACCGCCGACGACACGCTCGTGCACGGTCTGCCGCTGTTCCACGTGCACGGCCTGCTGCTGGGGGTGCTCGGCGCACTGCGCACCGGCAGCCGGCTCGTGCACACCGGGCGGCCCACCCCGGCCGGGTACGCCGCCGCGGGCGGCAGCCTCTACTTCGGCGTGCCGACCGTCTGGTCCCGGCTGGCGGGCGATCCGGAGGCGGCGGCCCGGCTCTCCGGGGCCCGGCTGCTGGTCTCCGGCAGCGCGCCGCTGCCGGTGCCGGTGTTCGAGAAGCTGGCGGCGCTGACCGGGCACGCCCCGATCGAGCGGTACGGGATGACCGAGTCGCTGATCACCGTCAGCACCCGGGCGGACGGCGAGCGCCGGCCCGGCAGCGTCGGCCTGCCGCTGGACGGGGTCCGCACCCGGCTGGTCGGCGAGGACGGCGCGCCCGTGCCCAGGGACGGGGAGAGCGTCGGGGAACTGCAGGTCGCCGGCCCGACGCTGTTCAGCGGCTACCTCAACCGGCCCGACGCGGACGCCGAGGCCTGGACGCCCGACGGCTGGTTCCGCACCGGCGACGTCGCCGTGATCGGGGAGGACGGCTTCCACCGGATCGTCGGCCGCGCCTCCGTCGACCTGATCAAGAGCGGCGGCTACCGGATCGGCGCCGGAGAGGTGGAGGCCGCACTGCGTGACCACCCGGCGGTCGCCGACGCGGCGGTGGTCGGCGCGCCGGACGAGGACCTCGGGCAGGCGATCGTCGCGTTCGTCATCCCGGACGGCGCCGTGACGGGTGACCAGCTGACGGCCTTCGTGGCGGAGCGGCTCTCGGCGCACAAGCGCCCCCGCCGGGTCGTGCTGGTGCCCGAACTGCCCAGGAACGCCTTGGGGAAGGTGCTGAAGAAGCAGCTGCTCGCGCAGGCCGCCGGACGCGACTGAGGGGGCGTCGGACGGCGCCCGATGACGGGTGTTCACCCTGATGCACCGTCGGTGCTCACCCGCCGTGAACCCTTCCATTGGCGCACTCCACTGCGCACTGTGAGCGGACGCGTGCCTAACGTGACACGCAGGCAGAACTGAATCCCTGGGCGACATGCCGCGGCTTCCGGTCGCACGGCCGGAGGCCGCGGCATGTCGGACGGGGACTGCCGGTCGGTGCGTGCCTCGCCGGGACGCACCGCGTGTCCGCAGCCGTTTCCGCAGCCGCCCCCGTGGCGGCGGGTTCGCAGCAGTGAAGGAAGTCAGCAGGATGAGCTCCGTCAACACCGGCGCGCCGGGTGCCGCCGACGAACCGACCGGGCAGCGCACCGCCGCCGCCACCGCCGACCAGCGGGCCGCCGCCCGCCCCGCCCGTCCGGCCCGCGCGTCGCGGGTCCGCCGGGGGATAGGCATGGTGGCCGTGATCGCGGCCGGTGCGGGCGTGATCGGCCTCGGCACCAGCGTGAGCCCCGCGGCCGCCGAGCCGGCACCGGCGCACGCCGGCTGGGACGGCTCGCGGTACTGGTTCAAGAACAGCCAGGGGCAGTGGCGCTGGACCTCGCACTACGACGTGTACGCGGCGCGCACGGGCGGCGGCTCCTCGTCGGCGGCGAAGTCCACCGGGTCCGGCGGGATCAAGCAGGGCTGGGACGGGTCGCGGTACTGGTTCAAGAACAGCAAGGGCGAGTGGCGCTGGACCACCCACTACGACATCTACCTGGCGCGGACCGGGGGCGGGTCGGCCTCGTCCTCCTCGTCCTCGCCGAGTGCGTCGGGCTCGGTGGGGTCCTCCTCCGACGCGGTGGCGGGCGACCGGGACGTCGAGGACGCGGTGCAGTTCGCCCTCGCGCAGCTGGGCAAGCCCTTCGTGACCGCGGGCAACGGGCCGAACGGCTACGACTGCTCCGGCCTGGTGCAGCAGTCCTTCCGGCGCGGCGGCATCGACCTGCCGCGGGTGGCCAACGACCAGTACGCGGCCACCACGCCGGTCAAGGCGAGCCAGCTGCGCCGGGGCGACCTGCTCTTCTGGTCCCCCGACGGGACGGCGCGGGGCATCCAGCACGTGGCGATCTACCTGGGCAACAACCAGTACGTCGAGGCGGCCCGGCCGGGGACGACGATCCGGATCTCGGGGATCAGCAGCGGCTACTACCCGGCGTTCATGGGGCGGCCGTAGCTCCGGCGGCCCGGTGAGGGGCAGGGGTGCCCGGGCGTTCGCGGCCCGGGTGCCCCTGGCGCGTCCTGGTCCGGGTCACTCCCGGGGCGCTGCTCGGCGCTGCGGGGGTCACCGCTGCGGCGGGTGGTGGCCGGTGGGGCTGTCGTCGGTGGGTCAGAGGTCGGTGGCTCCTGGGTCGGTGGGGCCGAGATCCGCGGGGCGGGGGAGGGCGCCGCGGGCGCCGAGGGCGGTGACGGCGAACGCCCCGGCGGCCACGGCCGCGGCGGCGGCTTCGGGCAGGGCCGTTCCGCGGGCGAGTCCGGCGGCGAGGGCGCCGCAGAAGACGTCGCCGGCACCCGTCGTGTCGACGACCCGGACGGCGGGTGCGGGCAGCCGGGTCAGCCGCCCGTCCGCGGCGACCAGTGCGCCGTCGGCGCCCAGGGTGAGCACGGCGCCGGCGACCCGGCCGCTCCGTGCCGCCGCGCTGCCCGTGCCGTCCGTGCTGCCCGTGCCGTCGCCACCGTCCCGGCCGGGACGGTGGCCCGTACCGGCGAGGATCCGGGCGGCCTCCTCGACGGTCGGGGCGCCGGTGAGCTGGCGGGCCTCGACGGCGTTGGCGACGATCAGGGGCCGGCGCCCGGCGGGGCCGGTGTCGGGCAGCGCGCCGGCGGGCGCGGCGTTGTGCACCCAGCGGGTGTCGGTCCCGGCGAGCGCGGCCGCCGTCGCCCGGATGCACTCCGCGGGGACCTCGCCGCTGGTGAGGACCACGTCGAGGGGGCGCGGGCGGAGCGCGGCGAGCGCGGCGGTGACCTCGGCGGCGGTCAGGTGGGCGTTGGCGCCCGGGACGACGACGATGCTGTTCTCGCCGCCTGGGTCGACCATGACGATCGCCTCGCCGGTGGGCGCGTCGGGGTGCGTGAGCACGGCGCCCGTCTCGACCTCCGCGCCCTGCAGATCGGCCAGCGCCGCCCGGCCGTCGGCGTCCCCGCCGACCTTGGCCACCAGGTGCGTCGCGGCCCCCATCCGGGCCGCCGCGACGGCCTGGTTCGCACCCTTGCCGCCGAACCCCCGGGTGGCGTCGGCGGCGAGGACGGTCTCGCCGGGGGCGGGCAGCACGGGGCAGCGGAGGATGCGGTCGGTGTTGACGGAGCCGATGACGACGACGCGGCCGACGGGAAGCAGCTTCATCGTCCCTCTGTACGTGCCGGGGCGTGCGCGGCGCAAGACGGCACCCCGGGCGTGCCCAGGCGGCGCGGGACGGCGGCCCGGGCGCGCGTGGCCGGCGCAGGAGGGCGCCCCGGGCGCGCGGGCGGGGCGCGTGGCCGCCGTGTGCCGTCCCTCCTGGGGCCGGACGGACTGGGGTGGCTGGGCGGATGGCCGCTCGCCCGGGCACATGCCGCCGTCAAGGGGGCGGACCGGGGCGGACACGGCGGGCACGCGGGGGAGGCATGGGGAGCGGCGTGGCGCGGGTACCACCACGGGTGGCGCTGGTTCGGCCGACGGGGGCGCTGCCCGGTGCGAACGGCATCGGGGCAAGTCGAGGGCAGGGGACGTTGTGATCGTCTGGGTCAATGGCACATTCGGGGCGGGCAAGACGAGTGCCTGCCGAGAGCTGGTGGAACTGCTGCCCGGGAGCGTGCTCTTCGATCCCGAGCTGGTGGGCTTCGGCCTGCGGCGGATGCTCCCGGCCGACCGGCTGGCGACGGTGTCCGACTTCCAGGACCTGGCGGCGTGGCGCCGGCTCGTC
The DNA here is from genome assembly GCF_040681575.1 of Kitasatospora sp. NPDC051702. Taxonomy (NCBI): domain Bacteria; kingdom Bacillati; phylum Actinomycetota; class Actinomycetes; order Kitasatosporales; family Streptomycetaceae; genus Kitasatospora; species Kitasatospora sp. NPDC051702. The sequence continues at coordinate 86,024 of NZ_JBFAZB010000043.1, read as the reverse complement.
CCCGAGACGGCGGCCGCGCTGCTCGGCGAGGTCGCGGGCCCGCTGGTGGTCCCGATGACCCTGCTCAGAGAGGACTACCGGGACGAGATCTTCGGTGACCTCGCCTCGAACGGCATCGCGGTGCACCATTTCGTCCTGGACCCAGAAGAAACGATCCTGCGCGACCGCATCGCCCGTCGCGACGAGTGCCCGGACGATCCGCAGGCCAGCGAGCGGGTCCGCACCTGGTGCCTGGAGCACGTGGCCCGGTACCGGGCCGCCCGGCGCTGGCTGGTCGAGGACGCCCGGATGCTCGACACCAGCGAACTCACCCCGCGCGAGACCGCGCACCGGATCGCCGAGCTGGTCCGGGTCGGTGCCGCGCGCTGCCCGATCGTCCAGACCCCGGACCCGACCGGGGACACCGTGGCCTCCGCCGTGCTGCTCTTCGACGAGCAGGACCGCGTCCTCCTGGTCGACCCGGTCTACAAGCCCGACTGGGACTTCCCCGGAGGCGTGGTTGAACGCGGCGAGGCCCCCACCGACGCCGCCCTGCGCGAGACCGCGGAGGAGCTCGGTCTGCGGCTGGACCCGTCCGTCCTGCGCCTGCTCGCCGTCGACTGGGAGCCGCGCACCGGACCGCGCCGCGGCGGTCTGCGCCTGATGTACGACGGCGGCCAGCTCGACTCCGCCGCCCGCCAGAGCCTGCTGCTCCAGCCGGAGGAGCTGCGCGGCTGGCGCTTCGTCACCCTGGCCGAGGCCGCCGACCTGCTGCCCCCGAGCCGCTGCCGCCGCCTCGCCGCCGCCCTGGACGCCCGCCGAAGCGGTGAGCTGCGCTACCTGGAGGCCGGCCGCCGGGTGGCCCTCGGCCTGACCAGCACGGCGGACGCGGCGTAGCGCGGGCCCGGCGGTCCACGCCGGGCCGGGACCTGTGTTCACACCCGCGTCCGCGGGGCGACGCCGGACGGCCCCGGGGCCGTCGGACGCGGCGTGGTGGCCCACGACCGGGGGCGTTGGCCGGCGGCCGGGCGCGGGCGGGAGGATGGGGGCATGCCGTTCACACTGAGCCACCCCGCCGCCGTCCTGCCCCTGCTGCGCGCCGCCGGGCAGCGCGGGCCGCTGGTGGCCTCGGCCCTGGTCGCCGGGTCGATGGCGCCCGACGTGCCGTTCTTCGCCGAGTCGCTGCTTCCCGGGGTGTACCGGCACGGCGGTCTGACGCACAGCTGGTGGGCCGTGCCCACGCTGGACGTGGCGATCGCCGGGGTGCTGGTGGCCGGCTGGCACGGGCTGCTGCGCGCCCCGCTGGTCGCTCTGCTCCCCGACCGGTGGGCGGGCGCGGCCGAGGCGCTGACGGTGCGGCGGCCCGGCGCCGACGGGGCGGGCGCGGCCCGGTTCGCCGCGTCGGCGGCGATCGGCGCCGCCACCCACGTCGGCTGGGACGCCTTCACCCACGAGGGCCGACTGGGCGTGCGGCTGTTGCCGGAGCTGAACCGCCAGGTGGCCGGCGTCCCGCTCTACTCCGCGCTGCAGTACGGCAGTTCGGCCCTCGCGCTGGCCGCGATGGCCGGCTGGGCGGCGCGTGCGGTGCAGGCGGTCGAGCCGGTGCGCCCGGCCGTCGCGCTCGCGCCCCGGACCCGCCGGACCGCCGTCGCGGCGCTCGGCGCGGCGACGGCGGTCGGGGTGCTGCACCGGCTCTCCCCGCTGCGGCGCAACCTCGTCCCGGAGGTCTGCTTCGGTGCCGGCGCCGGGCTCGCCGTGGGCGCGCTCGGCTACGCGGCGGTGACCGCAGCCGCCCGCCGGCTCAGCGGCGGGCGGCCGGGCGGGCCCGGTGGCCGGGGCGGCGGCCCCGGCTCCCGCAGCGGCGCGCGTCAGACGGAGCGCAGCTCGGCGTAACGGCGCAGGAACAGGGCCTCGGTGAGAGCCATCCGCTCCAGCTCCAGCGGGTCGACGCTCTCGTTGACCGCGTGGATCTGGGTGGTCGGCTCCTCCACGCCGATGAGCACGATCTCGGCCTGCGGGTACAGCGAGCGCAGCGTGTTGCAGAGCGGGATCGAGCCGCCCTCGCCGGAGGCGACCATCGCGGTGCCGAAGGCCTCCGCCATCGCCTCGCCCATCGCCTCGTACGCGGGGCCGGTGGTGTCCGCGGTGAACGGGGAGCCGTTGCCCTGGCGCTCGATGGTCACCCGGGCACCCAGCGGCACCTGCGCCTCCAGGTGGGCGACCAGCGCCTCCTGGGCGGCGTCGGCGTCGCTGCCCGGCGCGACGCGCAGGCTGACCAGCGCCTTGGCGGCCGCCTGCACCGAGGAGGTGGCGCCGATCACCGGCGGGGCGTCGATGCCGAGGACGGTGACGGACGGCCGCGCCCAGAGGCGGTCGGCGATCGTGCCCGTGCCGGTCAGGGCGACCCCGTCGAGGACCCTGGCGTCCGAGCGGAACTGCTCCTCCGCGTACTGGACGCCGGTCCAGGTCTGGTCGGTGGTCAGGCCGGCCACCGCGACGTCGCCGTGCTCGTCGTGCAGCGAGGCGAGCATCCGCACCAGCACCTGCAGTGCGTCCGGGGCGGCGCCGCCGAAGGCTCCGGAGTGCAGGTTGCCGGCCAGCGTGCTGACGGCGACCTCGACGACGGTCATGCCGCGCAGCGAGGCGGTCACGGTGGGCAGGCCGGGGGCGAAGTTGCCGGTGTCGCCGATGATGATGGCGTCGGCGGCGAGCAGCTCGGGGTGGGCCTCGGCGTAGCGCTCCAGACCGCCGGTGCCCTGCTCCTCCGAACCCTCGACGATGACCTTCAGGCCGACCGGGTAGCCGTCGCCGTACACCCGGCGCAGCGCCCGCAGGGCGGTCAGGTGCATCAGGATGTTGCCCTTGCAGTCCGCGGCGCCGCGCCCGTACCAGCGGCCGTCCCGCTCGGTCAGCTCGAACGCGGGGCTGAGCCAGGCGTCCTCGTCGAGCGGCGGCTGGACGTCGTAGTGCGAGTAGAGCAGGACGGTCGGCGCGCCCTCGGGGCCGGGCAGCTCGCCGTAGACGGACTGGGTGCCGTCCGGGGTGTCCAGCAGCCGGATGCCGGTCAGGCCCTCGGCGGCGAAGGCGTCGGCGACCCAGCGGGCGGCCTTCTCGCACTCCTCGACGGGGAACTGGCGCGGGTCGGCGACCGAGGGGAACGCGACCAGTTCGGCGAGGTCGGTGCGGGCACGGTCCATCAGGGACCGGACGGCGTCGACCAGGGGCTGTGACATTCGGGGACTCCGTGGGGGCGGCTCCGGCCGCGGGGTGCCGCGGACGGAGGGGAGTGGTTGGGGTACCGCCGATCATAGGCGGAGTCGGGCGGGCCGGTCCGCCGGTTCCGCGGGGCCCCGGAGGCGTGCTGCGCGGCCCGGCCCGGAGTTCGGGGCGGCGCGGCCACCGGCGGGCCCGGCGGACGCATAGGATTGCTCGTCGTGACTGACTCCGGAAGCTCCGATTCCCGTAGCCCGCTCGACACCGGGTCCTCGCCGCTCGACGCCGAGGTGTCCGGACAGCCGTCAGGTCAGCCCTCGGGCGAGGCGTCAGGACCGGCGCCCCAGGCGGAGCCCGATGCGGCCGGTGCGGCCGACCGGACGAGAGCCGGGGGGAGAGCCGACGCGGCGCCCGACGCGACGCCCGCCGTGCCGTCCGAGGAGAGGCCCGACGCGACGCCCGCCGGTGAGCCCGCCGTGACGGCCGAGCCGCGCGACGGGCGGCCGCAGTCCGACGCCCTGGAGGGCGTCTGGGACGTCGTGGTGGTCGGCGCCGGGCCGGCCGGGGCCTCGGCCGCGCACGCCGCCGCCGTCCAGGGCCGCCGGGTGCTGCTCCTCGACAAGGCCGAGCACCCCCGCTACAAGACCTGTGGCGGTGGCATCATCGGCCCGTCCCGGGACAGCCTGCCGCCGGACTTCCGGCTGCCCCTGCAGGACCGGGTGCACGCCGTCACCTTCGCGTACCAGGGCCGGTTCACCCGGACGCGTCGTTCCCAGCGGATGCTCTTCGGCCTGGTGAACCGGGACGAGTTCGACCTGCGCCTGGTGCAGGCGGCCAAGCAGGCCGGGGCGGTGCTGGTCACCGGAGTGACCGTCACCGGTGTCGAGCAGCGGGGCGGAGAGCACCGGACGGCGCTGGTGACGGCCGCCGACGGGCGGAGCTTCGAGGCGCGCGCCGTGGTCGGCGCGGACGGCAGCGCGAGCCGGATCGCCCGGCACGTCGGCGTCACCTTCGACCAGATCGACCTCGGCCTGGAGGCGGAGATCCCGGTGCCGCCGCAGGTCGCCGCGGACTGGTCCGGCCGGATCCACCTCGACTGGGGCCCGCTGCCCGGCAGTTACGGCTGGGTGTTCCCCAAGACGGAGTCGAGCAGTCTGACCGTCGGCGTCATCTCGGCGCGCGGTGACGGCGAGCGGACCAAGCAGTACCTCGCCGACTACATCCGGCGGCTGGGGCTGTCCGGCTTCACCCCGACCGTCGAGTCCGGCCACCTGACCCGCTGCCGGGCCGAGGACTCGCCGCTCTCCCGCGGCCGGGTGCTGGTCGCGGGCGACGCGGCCGGCCTGCTGGAGCCGTGGACCCGCGAGGGCATCTCGTACGCGCTGCGCTCGGGCCGGCTGGCCGGCGAGTGGGCGGTGAAGGTCGCCGAGGCGGGCAACGCCGCGTCGGTGCGGCGCGAGGCGCTGAACTACGCGTTCGCCGTCAAGGCCGGGCTGGGCGTGGAGATGCGGGCCGGCAAGCAGCTGCTGGCGGCGTTCGAGCGGCGGCCGTACCTGTTCCACGCGGCGGTCTGCCTGGTGCCGCCGGCCTGGCGGGCCTTCGCCCGGACCACCCAGGGGCACACCACCTTCGCCCAGGTGCTGCGGCAGTACCGCGCCGCGCGGAAGCTGTCGGCGCTGGCCTCGCGGTAGCGGCGGACCCGGGGCCGGTGCCCCTCCCCGCGGGGAGGGGCACCGGCCTCTCGGGTGGCACGGGCCCTTCGGTGTCACCGGCCTTTCGGACCGGGCTACTTGAGACCGGCGTCGAGGGCGCCGATGAGCGTGCCGGACGGGGTGTCGCCGGACATCTCCCAGATCATTCCGCCGAGCAGGTTCTTCGACTTGAGGTAGGCCGCCTTCTGGCCGATCGACCAGGCGTCGTCGAAGCTCCACCACTGCCCGCCGGCTCCCGTGTAGCCGTACGTCGAGACCGACTTGGGATCGTGGTAGACGGTGAGCCCGGGCACTCCGGTGAGCAGGTTCTGGTAGCCGCGGGTACCGGCCTCCTCCGCGAACTGGCCGGGGGCGGCACCGTTCGCGGACTGCCAGACGCCCTTGGCGCCGCCGTCCGCCACGCCCTGCCAGCCGCGCCCGTAGAACGGGAAGCCGATGGTGAGCTTGCGCGGGTTGACCCCGGCGTCCAGGTACGTCCGGACCGCCGCGTCCACGCTGAAATGGGTGGTGTACGGGTCGTTCGGGTCGGTGTAGAGGTTGGCCTGGTGGCCGGTGCGGCCGGGTTCCCAGGAGTTGTCGCTGCCGGAGCCGTGGAAGTCGTACCCCTGGACGTTGGCGATGTCCAGCGAGCCGAAGATCTTCGTCAGGTCCCATCCCGCGGCGACCTTCGCCGGGTCGGCCGGGGTGAAGGCGGTGAGCAGCTTGTGCGAGCCGCCCAGCGCGTCCAGCTGCTTGCGGAACTCGGCCAGCAGCAGGGTCAGGTTGCCCTTGTCGGCGGCGCTCCAGTGGTTGCCGGCGTGGCCGTCGCCGGAGCCGGGCCACTCCCAGTCGAGGTCGATGCCGTCGAAGATCCCGGCCGCGACGCCGTCGCCGCCGGCGCCGTTGTAGACCGGCAGGTTGCCCTTGATCCAGGTGTCGACGCAGGACTTGACGAACTTCTGGCGGGAGGCGTCGGTGGCGGCGGCGTCCGAGAAGTACTTGGAGTACGTCCAGCCGCCGAGCGAGACGACCACCTTGAGGTTCGGGTACTTGGCCTTGAGCTTCTTCAACTGGTTGAGGTTGCCGCGGAGTTTGCCCCAGCCGTCGTCGGCCACGCCGTCCACCGACTGGGCGGCGCTCATCGGGCGGGCGTAGTCGGCGTCGGCGTCACCGGCGCCGGTGCCCTGGTCCGGGTCCTGCGGGTTGGCGGTGGTGCCCTTGGTGACGCCCGCCAGGCAGGTCAGGTTGACCGGATCGATGTTCTCGAAGGCGTAGTTGACGACGTCCAGCTTGGCCGCGCTGCCCGAGGTGTCGAGGTTCTTGACGAAGTACTGGCGGCCGTAGATGCCCCACTGCACGAAGTAGCCGACCCTGGCGTACTTTCCCGCGCCGACCAGGTCCGAGGTGGTCACGGTGAGCGGTGCGGAGGCCGGCGAGGCGTTGTCGGCGGGGTCGCGGGCCTTGACGGTGAACGTGTAGGCGGTGGACGGCGAGAGGCTGCCGACGGTCGCGGTCAGCGTGCCGCCGCCGACCGTCGCCACCGGCGTGCCGCCCTGGTAGACGTCGTACGCGGCGACCCGGACGTTGTCGGTCGCGGCGTTCCAGGCGAGCGTGACGTCCGTCGAACCGACCGCCGTGGAGCGCAGGGCGGTCGGCGCCGTGGGCGGGGTCGGATCGCTCGACGGGTCGAAGGTCGCGGCGGTGACGGCGGTGCTGAGCGGGCCGGTGTTGCCGCGGGCGTCCTTGGCGCGGACGGTCAGGGTGTAGCTGGTGGCCGGGGTGAGGCCGGTGAGCAGGGCGCTCGTGGTCGTGCTCGAACCGAGCACGGTGGTGCCGCTCAGCACGTCGTAGGAGGCGACCGGGAAGTCCCCGCCGGTGGCGGCTGCCCAGGACAGGGCGAGCGTGTGCGCGGTGCTGGAGGTGACCGCCGGTGCGCCGGGGGCGGACGGCGGGACGTCGGCGCTGCCGTCGCACTTGTCGCCGTTGACGCGGCAGTTGGCCGGCGCGGCGACGGGCCCGGTGCCGACGAACCAGAAGCTGTACGGCTCGGTGGTGCCGTGGGCGTTGACGGTGGCGTTGTAGAAGGCGTTGGTCGCGGTGACGTGCCGGCCGTTGACGGTGGCGGTGCCGTTGTAGCTGTTGCCGATGGAGACTCCGGCCGGCAGGTCGAACTCCAGGGTCCAGCCGGTGACGGCCGTGGCGTTGTCGTTGTGGACGATGTAGGTGCCCTGCCACCAGGAGCCGTTGTCGGCGGTGGTGAAGGTGGCGGTGAGCTTTCCGGCGGCGTGCGCCGGGGCGGCCAGCGCGGTGATCGCGGCGACCGGGAGGAGCAGGGCGGAGAGCAGTGCCAGCAGTCTGCTGCGCACGCGCGGGCGCCCGGCCCGGGATCGAGCGGACATGGTTCTCCCTGTGACTGTGGGGGTTGGACAGGGTGACGCAGAACCGCGGGTGTGGTGCGTGTGCGATGGGTGCCCGCGCCGTGGGGTGGCGCGGCATGGGGCACTGTAGGAGGACTGGACCAATGCGTCAACAGGTCTGTACCACTGGGGAGTTGGGGTGCAGGGTGGCGGGCCCGGGTCACCGGTTCGCCCCCGTCAGCTCGTCCCCGAGCGCGCTGCGCCGGTACAGCACCGAGCGGCCGTGGCGCGCCCGGGTGACCAGCCCGGTGGCGGCCAGGACGGACAGGTGCTGGCTGACCGCACCCGGGGTGACCCCGAGCCGGTAGGCGAGGTCGGTGGTGGAGGCGGGCTCGGCGAGCAGGGTCAGCAGCCGGGCCTTCGGCGCGCCGATCAGCGCCTCCAGGGCCTGCGGCGGGACCGGGGCGCCGGCGCCGTCCATGCCCGCCTGCCCCCGGGCCGGGTAGCTGATCTGCGGCGCACGGTCGTTGCTGATCATGGTGATGGCGCCGCGTGCGAAGAAGGTCGGGATGAGCACGAGGCCGCGCCCGTCCACCGCCGTCTCGCCGTCCCAGTCCGTCCAGCGGCGGTTGATCGACAGGACGCCGTCCTCCCAGTGCAGCCGGTGGTCCAGGTCGGCGAAGAGCGCCGCCGCGCCGTACTGCGAGAGCAGCCGGGCCCGGTAGACGAGGTCGGCGTCCAGGACGCTACGGGCCTGCGGCCACCAGTGCGGGGCCAGGCAGACCTCCCAGTACTCCTCCAGTGCGTCGGCGATCCGCGCCAGCAGCCGGGCCGGGTCGGCCAGTCCGGCGGCCAGCCGGGCGGGCAGGGGGCGTCCGTGCGGCAGGAAGGTCTGTTCGAGTTCGGTGCGCAGCTGCTCCGGCGGCAGCCCGCGGACGGCCGCCAGCTCGGTGCGGAAGTCGGCGGCGGGGGCCTCCGGGCGGGGCGTCAGGAAGTCCGGGATCCAGCGGTTCCCGCCGACGAGGGAGAGCAGCAGCGCGGAGTCCAGCCGCTCGAAGACGGGCCGGAGGCGTTCGAAGGCCCGGCTCTGCAGGGGGTAGACGCCGGGGTGGGTCCACATCCGCAGGCTGAGGGAGGCCTCCTGGATCGGGGACACCGCGAACCAGGTGGTGGCGAGGTCGGCCAGGCCGAGCCGGAAACGGTGCACGGGAGCTTTCCTGCGGCGCTCGACGACGAGGATTCAGCCAGAGCCTAAAGGATTGTCCGCAGCGCCCCGGTAGGCGGTGTGATCAGGGCATGACCTCCTCACCTGCGGAGACTTCCGCACCTCCGCTCGCCATGCCCGGAAACGCGGGAGACCCGGACGCCGGGAACGGCCTGCCGGGGGCCGTCCGGCGGCGCCTGCACCCCGACCCGATGGTCCGTCGGCTGGCCGGGGCCACGTTGGTCAACACCGTCGGCAACGGACTCTCGCTGTCCGTCGCGGTGCTCTTCTTCACCCGGGTGCTCGGTCTGAGCGCCGCCCAGCTCGGGCTCGGGATGACCGCCGCGGGACTGTGCGGGGTGGCGGCCAGCGTGCCGGCCGGGCGGGCGGCCGACCGGTGGGGCGCCCGGCCGGTGCTGGTGGTGCTGGTGGTGGCGGAGGCGGTCGGCACCGCCGGGTACGCGCTGGTGCACAGCTACCCGGCCTTCGTCGCGCTGGCCTGCGGGGTCGCGGCCGTCGACCGCGGGTCCGCCGCGGTGCGCAACGCCCTGTACGCCGAGGTGCTGCCGCCCGAGCGCCGGGTCGCGGGCCGGGCCTACCTGCGGGTGGTGACCAACATCGGCATCTGCCTGGGCACGGCCGTCGGCGCGGTCGCGCTCCAGGTGGACACCCGGCCCGTCTACCTGGCGGCGATCCTCGCCGACGCCACCTCCTTCGCGGTCGTCGCCGTGCTGTTCCACCGTCTGCCCGCCCACGAGCGCCCGGCGCCGACCGCACCGCAGGCCGGTGGCGGGGAGCCGGACGGGCGGCGGGCGCGGCGGCGCAACCCGGCGCTGCGGGACGGCCCCTTCCTGGTGGTCACGGTGCTGAACTCGGTGCTCTGCCTGCAGTTCGCCGTCCTCGAGGTCGGCGTGCCGCTGTGGATCGTCCAGGACACCGAGGCGCCGCGCATCACCGTCGCGGGCACCCTGATCGTCAACACCCTGCTGGTGGTCGCCCTGCAGGTGCGGGCCACCCGGGGGACGGAGGACCGGGCGACGGCGGCCCGGCTCTGCGGCCGGGCGGGACTGCTGCTCGCCGCCTCCTGCCTGGTGATCGCGCTGGCGCACGGCCTGCCCGCGGTCGTCGCGGCCCTGGTGGTGCTCGGCGGAGTGGCGCTGCAGTCGCTCGGCGAGGTCCTCGGCCAGGCGGGCGGCTGGGCGCTCAGCTACGACCTCGCGGGGGAGCGCGACCACGGCGCCTACCAGGGCGTCTACAACGCCGGGACGGCGGCCGCGATGATGGCGGGCCCGGCGCTGGTCACCACGGCGGTGATCGGCTTCGGCCCGGTCGGCTGGGCGGTCCTGGGCGGGGTGCTGGCGGCGGCGGGCCTGGCGATGGGCCCCGCCGTCCGGTGGGCCGGGCGGCGGGGCGGGTCCGTCCTGCCGGTGTGACGGACGGTGTGACGGCTGCTGTGACGGCGCGGCGGATGTGGGCCCGAGCCGCGGCGCCGGGGCCCGAGCAGTGCGGGGCCCGGGGGAGCCGGCCGACGGGGGTGGTCGGCTACTCCGGGACGACCGCCATGGCCTCGATCTCGATCAGCACCTCGGGCAGGAACAGCGCCGAGACCTGCATCGCGGAGGAGGCCGGCGGGAGCACGGCGCCGAGGTACTCGTCACGGGCCTCGCGGATGGCGGCGAGGTGGCCGATGTCGGTCATGAAGTAGGTGAACTTGACGACGTCGGAGAAGTCGGCCCCGGCGGCGGCCAGGCAGCGGCGCAGGTTCTCGAAGATCTGGCGTGCCTGCGCCTTGGGGTCGCCGGCGCCGACCAGGTTCCGGTGCTCGTCGAAGGCCACCTGGCCGGAGACCAGGACCAGCCGGCCGGTTCCGGTGACGACCTGGGTGTAGCCCGTCCCGGGGGCGACTCCGGGCGGCTCGACGATGTGGGTGAGGTGCGAGGTGGTCATGGCGACCATCCTCTCCGAGCGGGTGACCGGGCCGCACCCGGGTTTCGCGGTCCTGCGCTCGGTCCTCGGCGCGGTCCCCAGCCCTAGCGGACGACCTCGGGCAGCTCGCGCAGGAACGGCCGGTCGGAGCCGGGGAGTCGTGCGGCCGGGCCGCCGGCACGGAGCACCACGTCGAGGACGCCCTCCGGGTCGGCGGCGTAACCCCCGCTGGCCCAGGCCGCGTTGGCCTCGACCACGGCCCAGCGGCCGTCGTCCGTGAGCCCGACGTCCACCACCACGGCGCTCGGCAGCGCGGCGCCCGGCCCGGACGCCGCCAGGACCTCGGCGGTGAAGGCGAGGGCGTCGGCCGCCTCGGCGGCGTCCACCTCGGCATCGGCCGCCCCGCTGCCGTTCGCCCCGCTGTCGTTCGTCGTGCCGAGCGGTGCGACGGACAGGTCGCCGTCCACCGCGTAGCGCGAGGCGGCTCGTACCGTGCCGTCCAGGACGAACAGCCGGTACTCGCTGCGGAACCGCACCACCTCGCTGACCAGGACCGGAGTGTCCCCGTCCAGCAGCTCGGGGCCCGGCAGCGCGCCGCCGTCCGGGTAGACCCGGGCGGCGAACAGCTTGTCCGCGGGCGGCTTGACGAATGCCCGGCGGCGCAGGCGCCGCGCCTCGGCCAGGGTGGTGCAGGCCACCTGCCGGCCGGTCAGGGCGTGCGGCAGACGGGCCAGCCAGTCCGCCGGCGGCTCCAGGAGCGCCAGGTCGAGCTCGCGCCCGACCGCGTCCGCGAACAGCGGCCCGCCGTACACGTGCACGGCCGAGCCGAGCAGCTCCGGCGGCGCCTGCCAGGCCTGCGCGACGGCCGCGCGCAGGCCGCGGCGGCCGGCGGCGGTGCGCAGCTGGAGCCCCGTCTCGTTGATGCGCGGGGCGAGCAGGAGCACGGTGTCGGTGGTCATGGCGGCGATGCTGCCGTGCGCGTGGTGGTCGCCACCACCGGTTTTCCGCCGGGATCCGGCGCAGGGTGGCTCTGGCCGAGGGGCGGGTGGGCGTGCCAGAGTCGTCCGGGCGTCGCCCGGGCACCCCGGGCGGCGCGGCAGTCCGACCCACCCTCAGCCGGAAGGCAGGCCCCGCCGATGACCAGCGCAGAGCCCCTCGTCCGCGTCACCACCGCCGACGCCGTCACCACGATCACCCTCGACTCGCCGCACAACCGCAACGCGCTCTCCACCCGCCTGATGGCCGAACTGCGCGCCGGACTGGCGGCCGCCGCGGCCGACCCGGAGGTCCGGGCCGTGGTGCTCGGCCACACCGGCAAGGTGTTCTGCGCGGGCGCGGACCTGTCCGAGGCGACCGGGGCGGACCCGACGGTCGGCCCGAGGGGCCTGGTCGAGCTGCAGCGGGCGATCGTCGACTGCACCAAGCCGGTGATCGCCGTCATCGACGGCCACGTCCGGGCGGGCGGTCTGGGCCTGGTCGGTGCGGCGGACCTCGCCGTCGCCGGCCCGACCGCGACCTTCGCGTTCACCGAGGTCCGGCTCGGCCTCGCGCCCGCCGTGATCTCGCTGCCGCTGCGCCCCAAGCTGGACCCGCGTGCCGCCTCCCGCTACTACCTCACCGGCGAGGTCTTCGACGCCGCCGAGGCCGCCCGGATCGGCCTGATCACCCGCGCCACCGAGTCCGCCGAGGATACCGGGGTCGCGCTGAAGGGCCTGCTGGACGCGCTGCGCCAGGGCTCCCCGCAGGGGCTGGCGGAGTCGAAGCGGCTGGCCAACGCCGAGGTGGTGCGTTCCTTCGAGCGGGACGCGGACGAACTGGTGGAGCTGTCGGCTCGGCTGTTCGGCTCGGAGGAGGCGCAGGAGGGGATGCGGGCGTTCCTGGAGAAGCGGCCCGCGCGCTGGGTTCGCTGACGGGCGGGGCGGACGGCCTCCGGGCCGGCCCGGCCGGCGGCCCGTGGCCGGTGGCCGGAAGCGGCGGGTCGCCCGGCCGGGGGTCGGCCCCCGGCCCGGCGCCGGCCCGGGGAGCCGTCAGCTCCAGCCGATGGCCGCCGCGTCCCGCCACAGGCCGAGCAGCGTCTCGTCGCCGGAGAGCTCGACCTTCGCCACGGGCCCGGTCTCGGCCCAGGATCCGGCCCCGGTCACGGCCCCGGCCCCGGTCACGGCTCCGGTTCGGGCGGGACCGACCGGCAGCCGGTTCCACAGCAACAGGTACAGGTCGCGGGCGGGGCCGCTCAGGGTCAGGTCGGCCGGTTCGGGGGCGTCGCCCAGGGTGACGCCGAGCGGCTCCCGGGTGATCGTCAGGTGCCAGGAGCCGGGGCCGTCGGTCGCCCGGACCCGGAGGGTGCGCGGCTGGTCGCTGCGCAGCCTGCTCCCGCTGCGGGCCATGAAGCCGCGGAGCAGCTCGTCGATGCCGTCGAGGGCGAAGGCGGCGTCCACCCGGGGCCCCTCGACGCCGGCCGCCGCGTCGGCGTCGAAGCGGTGGACGGCGGTCTCGTGCGCCTGGCGCCGGGCCCAGAACGCCAGCGGGCTGGGGGCCGGCAGGAAGGCCCAGCAGTCGAGGTCGGCCGGGGCCCGGGTGAGCGCGTCGACCAGCGCCGCGTGGCCCTCGCGGAACCAGTCGACCAGGTCGGCGTCGGACGGTGCCGGGCCGATCGCGGCCCGTTCGCCCGCCTCGTCCAGCGGGGTGCGCAGGCCGCGGGACGGGTAGGCGGCGGCCCAGCGGTGGACGTGGCCGACGTGTCGCACCAGGTCGCCGAGGCGCCAGTCCGGGCAGGTGGGGACGGGCGCGGACGGGTCGGTCCGGGCGGCGGCGTCGGCGAGCAGGGTGCCCTCGCGGTGCAGCACGGACACGTGTTCGATGATCTCCATGGGGGGAGTGTTCCACCGGAGCCCGCCGGTGGGCCGCGGATTTCGGACAGACCGTCGGCGCGGGTCGGCCCGGTCGGGTGCGCCGCAGGTCACGGCGGGCGCGGGGGCGGTGTGATGTTGGCCGCCCGGAGTCGGGGCGCACCCTACGGGCCGGTAACGTGATCGCATGCCGATAACCCGTTCGCTCCTCTCCGCCGTCCGGTCCGGCGGCCGCCGTGCCGCCGGCCGACTCGTCCACCGGGGCTGGCGCTGGGTGCAGCGGACCGGTGCGGTCACCAACCGGAGCCCCGGCCCGTACCGCTTCGGCGAGTTGGGGGACGGCACGACGCTGGCGTTCCCGCTCGGTGCGGTGTTCAACGAGCAGTGGATAACCATCGGCCCGTTCTCGATCATCGGCGAGCGGGTCACCATCAGCGCGGGCTTCCTGCCGGGCCTGGACCTCGGGCCCGAGCCGATCGTCCGGATCGGCGGCGGCTGCGTGATCGGCCGGGACAGCCACATCGTCGGCCACCAGTCGATCGTCCTCGGCGACGACGTCTGGACCGGCCCCGGTGTCTACATCTCCGACCAGGCGCACGAGTACCGGGCCACCGACCTGCCGATCGGCAAGCAGTGGCCGCGCAACGAGCCGGTGGAGATCGGCGCCGGGAGCTGGATCGGCACCGGCGCGGTGATCCTGCCGGGCGCCCGGATCGGCCGCAACGTGGTGGTCGCCGCGGGCGCCGTGGTGCGCGGTGACGTCCCCGACCACAGCGTGGTGGCCGGGGCCCCGGCCAAGGTGGTCCGGCGCTGGACCGCGGAGGACGGCTGGCAGCCGCCGCTGCGCCACGACGCGCCCCAGCCGGTGCCGGACGGCGTGACCGCCGAGCAGCTGCGCGCGCTGGTGGGCTGGGACCTGCGGCTGCCGGGGGAGCAGCCGTAGGGCCGGTGGTCCGGCCCGCCCGCTGTGTCCGGCCCGCCTGCTGTGTCCGGCCCGCCCGCTGTGCCCGGACCGCGCGCCGTCTCCTGCGCGCCTGCTGTGTCCGGCCCGCCCGCTGGGCCCGGGTGGGTGTGGGGCCGACTGCCGGTGCCGGGGTCCGGCCGACTGTCGGTGTCGGGAGTCCGGCCGAGGCCCGGCCCGTCGTGCCCGGGCGGGCGGCCGACTACCCCGTGTGCGCCGCCCGTTCGGCGGTCCGGGCGGCGATGGCGGCGGTGATCCGCAGGACGTCGGCCGGGCGGGCGGGGTCGAGGCCGGTGAGGGCGGCGATCCGGCGCAGCCGGTAGTCGACGGTGTTCGGGTGCAGGTGCAGGGTGGTCGCGGTGTGCCGGCGGTTGAGCCCGCCCGCCAGGTGGGTGCGCAGCGTGGTGAGCAACTCGCCGCCGTCGGTGAGCGGTTCGAGCAGGGCGGCGAGCCGGGCGCGCGCCCGGCTGGGCCGGGTGAGCTGGTACTCGAGCAGGACGTCGTCGAGCCGGTGGAGCCCGGGCGGGCGGCCGAACGCGCGGGCGACGTCCAGGACTTCGTAGGCGAGGGCGGCCGCGTCGGGCACCTCGGCGGGCGCGGCGGCGGCCGCACCGGCCAGAACGGGTGCGCCCGCGGCCCGGGCCGCGGCGGCGACGGTGGCGGCGAGGTGCGGCCAGGGCTCGGCTTCGGGGGCCGGGCCGTCGTCGGTCGCTCTCCCGGCCGTCGGTCGGGCCTGGTCCGGGCCGATCGGGACGAGGACCAGGCCGCCCGAGGAGGTGAGCGCGGCCAGCGCCGACTGCCGGGTGTGGTGGCCGAGTTCGGCCGTGAGCCGGCGGAGTTTGCGGCGGGCGGCGACGGCCGGTTCGACGCCGGGGGTGTGCTCGTCGGGGTGGTCGGAGACGGAGAGGCAGAGGACGGCGTAGCGCGGTGGGAGGCGCAGTCCGGCCCGGGCGGCGGCCTCTTCGGCGGGGCTGCCGGCGAGCAGCGCCGTGAGCAGGGCCTGTCGGGCCGCGCCGCGCGGGTCGCCGGTCGGCCGGTGTTCGTCGAGGTAGCCGGCACCGGCCGCGGTGGTGGCCTGGCGGAGCTGGTCCAGCAGCAGCCGGTTGAGGACGAGCAGGTCGGCGGCGTCGTCGGCGCGCGCGTGCCGGGTGGCGAACTCCCAGCAGACCTCCAGCCCGAGGTGGTGGGCGAGCAGGACGGCGTCCAGCGGCAGGCCCTCCTCGGCGCGCCGGGTGGCGGCCTCACGCACGGCGGTGAACTCCTCGTCGGGGGCGGGTAGTCCGGTGCGGACGGCGTGGGCGAGGGCGCGGATCCGGCGCTCGGTGTCGCGGGTGAGTTCGCCGGTGAGCTGCTCCCGGGGCAGGCGGCGGTAGACGGGCACCCGGTCCAGCAGGGCGGCGACCACGGCCACGGCCAACTCGCGTACTCCGCCGAGGAGCCGCTGGTCGGCCGGGCGGCCGCCGATCACCGGCACGCGCCAGCCGGGGGCCTGGCCGCCCGTCCGCCCCGTGGTCCCGGGGGCGGGCGAGGCTGCCGCCGACGTTGCGGCTGCGGGTTCGGCCGCGGCTGCGGTTTCGGTCACGGTCTCGCCCGGGTGCGCGGTGCCGGCTGCCGAAACGGAAACGGAAGCGGACGGGCCGGCGGGCGCGCGTCCGGATGTGCGGGCGGCGGCGCGGTCAGGTGCGCGGTGGGGCGCGCAATCGGGTGCATTGTGACTGGTCACAGAGAACACCGTCCAGGTCTGGGGAACGCCCAAGGGCCGGGCCGGAGGGGCGACCGCATGATGGAGCCACTCGGGTTACCTGTTGGTAACAAACTTCCGCCGTGGAGGCAACAGTTGAGAACCCCACTTCTCCGCTTCTCCGCAACTCCCCTGCGCCGTAGGCTCGGCGGGGCCTTCGGCACGAGCCTGCTGGCGGGCGCGCTGCTGGTCGGCGCGTCGACGGCTCCGGCGATCGCGGCTCCGGCCGCCGTGGCGTCCCCCGGCGCCGCCGCGTCGGCCGCCGAACTGCCGCCGGACGGCGACTCGGTGGCCTCCCCGCCCGGTGCCAACGACTGGAACTGCCGGCCGAGCGCGGCCCACCCCGACCCGGTGGTCCTCGTGCACGGCACCTTCGCCAACCGCTACGAGAACTGGCTCGCGCTCTCCCCGCTGCTCAAGGGCCTCGGGTACTGCGTGTTCGCCCTCGACTACGGGACCGTCCCCGGTGTCACCTCCTCCGGCAGCGGTCTGCTGCTGCCGATCGGCGGCCTCGGCCCGGTGCCCGACTCGGCGGCCCAACTCGGCCGGTTCGTCGACCTGGTGCTGAAGGCGACGGGAGCGGGCAAGGTCGACATCGTCGGCCACTCGCAGGGCGGCATGCTGCCGAACTACTACCTGAAGTTCCTCGGCGGCGCCGCCAAGGTCGGGCGGATGGTCGGCCTGGCGCCGTCCAACCACGGCACCACGCTCGACGGGATCACCAAGCTCGCCCCGTACTTCCCGGGCGTCGCGGACCTGATCTACACCGTCTGCCAGTCCTGCCGCGACCAGGCGGTCGGCTCCGACTTCAACCGCGTGATGGCCTCCCGCCCGGACACCGTGCCCGGCGTGCGCTACACGGTCGTCTCGACCGTCTACGACGAGGTCGTCACCCCGTGGCGCACCCAGTTCCTGAACGGCCCGGCCGTGGACAACGAGGTGCTGCAGGACCACTGCCCGGTCACGCTGGCCGAGCACGTGGCGATCGCGTTCTCGCCGACGGCGCTGCACCTGGTGACCAACGCCCTCGACCCGGCGCACGCCACTCCGGTGTTCTGCGGCTGAGCGCCGCCGCCCGTCGGCGGGGCCCCGGCCGGGGAGTCCGTTCCCGGGTCGGGCCCCGCCGGTGCGCCGTGGCCGGACGGGGTACGGGCCTGCCGATCAGCCGATCAGCCGCTGCCCGGCAGGTCGGCTGCCCGGCAGGTCGGCAGGTCGGCAGGTCGGTAGGTCGGCGGATCGGCGGATCGGTAGGTCGGCGGGCGGACAGGTCAGCCGGTCAGCGGGACGCCCGGAAGGAGACCACCGCCGTGACACCGCCGTGCGGGACCCGCACCTCGTAGGCGCCGGGCCCGGCGAGCAGCGCGCCGTCGAAACGGTCCAGCGCCACGTCGGCGGCACCCGTCGTCCCGTCCGCCGGCTCCGCGGCGTCGGCGGGGGCCGCGACCGCCGCCACGTCCGCGACCGCTGCGGAGCCGGCGAGGCAGACCACGAGCACGCTGTCGCCCGCCGGGACGTCCACCGCGCCCGGCGCGGTGAACAGGTCGACGCCGGCGCCGACCCGGCCGCGTCGGGTCATCACGTTGAAGTCGACCACCGGGCCGCCCAGGAGCCGGCAGTCCGTCTCGGCCTCACCCGGGAAGGCGAACGGGCGGAACGGCGCGTCGACGGCGTGCTCGGTGCCGTCGACGGTCAGCACCATGCCGGGGCCCTCGACGAGGGTGATCACCCGGTCGACGCCGGGGAACGGCGAGAAGGGCCCCGCCGAGGCGACGTCGGCGAGGCTGACCCGCCAGTCGAAGCCGTCCAACCCGGCCCCGGCCGGGTGTCCGGCGACCTCCCTGGTCACCCCGCCCCCGTTGAGCCACGCCGTGGCCGGGCGCTCGGCCGCCCGCAGTACCTGGATCCGTTCGCTGGTCGTCATGGCCCGCATCCTGCCAGTACCCGGCCGGGCCCGTCCCACCGGCGATCCCCGGGCCGGGAGGTCGCCGCGTCCGGCGGTGACCTGCGGGCCCGGCGGTGACCTCGTGGCCCGCGACCGACCCCGAGACCCGCCGGCCGTCCCGCCGGGGGATCGTCGGGGGATCGTCGGGGATCACCGACGATCCCCCGGGGGGTGTTCAGTGCCGGCGGACGGTCAGCGGCAGGAACGCCGCCGCGCCGGCCGCCACCGCGACGGTGGTCAGCGCCAGCGGCAGTCCGATCGCGTCGGCCAGGAAGCCGATCACCACCGGGCCGATCAGCATCCCGCCGTAGCCGAGGGTCGAGGCGAACGCGACGCCCTGCGGCCCGCCCGCGGCGCCCGCCCGGGCGATGGCGAGCGGAAAGAGGTTGGCCAGGCCGAGGCCGACCAGGACGAAGCCGCAGACGGCCAGCGGCACCACCGGGGCCAGCGCGGCGACCAGCATGCCGGCCGCCGCGGCCAGTCCGCCGAGCAGCATCAGCCGGGTCTGGCCGAGCCGGATGGACAGCCAGGTACCGGCGACCCGCCCGCTGGTCATCGCGAACGCGTACGCGGCGTACCCGGCGGCGGCCGTACCGGGGCCGGCGTGGACGTCGTCGGTGAGGTGGAGCGTGGTCCAGTCGGCGACGGCGCCCTCGCCGTAGGCGGTGCACAGGGCGGTGAGGCCGAGCAGGAGGACGAGGAGGCGGACCTGCGGCGCGGCCGCTGTCGCCCGGGCGGTGGTCCCGGCCGCCCCGGTGCCCGGGGTGCCGTCCGCGGCTGCCCCGGCGACACCGGCGTCTCCTGCGGCACCGGTGCCCGCGGTGTCGCCCCCGGCCTCCGCCGGGGCGGACCCGCCGGCCCGCACGGGCGCGACCATCGGCGCGGCCGGGCTGCGCAGCAGGACCACGCCCGCGGCGGCGGTGACGGTGAGACCGAGCAGGCCGCCCAGGGCCAGTGCCCAGGAGGCGCTCAACGGCCCGGCGAGCAGTCCGCCGACGCCCGCGCCGATCAGGCCGCCGAGGCTGTAGCCGGCGTGGAAGCTGGGCATGACGGGCCGTCGCAGCTGGGCCACCAGGTCGACGGCTGCGCTGTTCATGGCGACGTTGGCGCCGCCGTACCCGGCGCCGAAGAGCAGCAGGACGCCGCCGAGCGCGGTGACGGAGTGGGTGTGGGCGGGCAGCGGCACGGCGAGGCTGAGCAGGGCGAGCGAGGCCACGGTCACCGGGCGCGAGCCGTACCGGAGGCAGAGCCGACCGACCACCGGCATGGTGAGGACGGCGCCGACGGACAGGCAGAGCAGGGCCATGCCGAGGGCGCTGTGCGAGGCGTTCACCTGGCTGCGGACGTCCGGGATGCGCACGACCCAGGCGGCGAACAGGAATCCGTCGACGGCGAATAAGGCGGTCAGCGCGAGACGTGCTGGGCCCCAGGGGCTGTCCGTTCCGGGGGGAGTGCTGCGAGACTGGGAGGAGGCCTGGTCGGGTCGGGAGTGTGAACGGATTTTGTTTCGAAGCGGCACAAAGTCACAATAGGGGCGTGCAGCTCTCACCTTCAAGCCCGCGACCAGGCGCCGGGGTCGACCCCGACGCGCAGCGCGACGCCCACCGCCGCGCGGCCCCCGACCGCGGCCGGACGCTGCTCGGCCCCGCGCTCGCGCTCATCCACACCGGCCAGACGCCCACCCGCTCGGCGCTGACCCGTGCGCTGGACGTCACCCGGGCCACCGCCGGCGCCGTCACGGCCGAACTCGAGGCGCTCGGCCTGATCACCGTCGACTCGCGCCCCGCCGGCGGCGGCCGCGGCCGCCCCTCGCACCGGCTGGCGATCGACCCGCAGGGGCCGGTCGTGGTCGCCGGGCAGATCCACGCCGACGGGCTGAGCGTCACCCTGGCCGGCCTCGGCGGCCTGCTGGACCCGCCCGTCCACCTGCCGCTGCCCGCCGCCACCGACCCGGTCCGGATGCTGCGCGCCGTCGCCGAGGCCGGTGCCGAGCTGGCCCGCGCGACGAGCCGGCGCTGCCTCGGCGCCGCGCTCGCGCTGCCCAACCCCGTCACCGAGCCGGACGGCACCGCGCTGGCCGCCCTGCACTTCGCCTGGCCCAGCGGCACCCCGGTCGCGGACCTCTACGACGTCGAGGTCGGGCGCGCCGACCACGGCCCGAACGCGCTGCGGCCGCTGCCCACCGTGATCGCCAACGACGCCAACCTCGCCGCGCTCGCCGAGTACCGCCACGGTGCCGGGCGCGGCGCCCGCCACCTGCTGCTGGTCACCTCCGGCCACCGTGGCGTCGGCGGCGCGCTGGTGATCGACGGCCACCTGCACACCGGGAGCGCCGGGCTGGCGCTCGAGGTCGGCCACCTGACCGTCGACCCGCAAGGCCGCCCCTGCCAGTGCGGCAACCGCGGGTGCCTCAACTCCGAGACCGACCCGGACGCGCTGTTCGCCGCCGCCGGCCTCAGCCCCGAACCGGGCCGCCCGCTGCTCGACCAGGCGCGCGAGCTGTGCCGGGCCGCGGCCACCGACGAGCGGGCGCGGGCGGCGGTGGAGCACGTCATCGACCGGCTCGGCCTCGGGCTGGCCGGCGTCGCCAACATCCTCAACCCCGACCGGGTCGTGCTCAGCGGGCTCCACCTCGACCTGCTGGAGGCCGCGCCCGAGCGGCTGCGCGCCGTGGTCGCCGAACGGTGCCTGTGGGGGCGCAGCGGGCGGGTGCCGATCGTCGGCGCGGAGCTTGCGCACGGTGCGCTCGCCGGCGCCGCCGAACTGGGCTGGGGGCCGTACCTGGCGGATCCGCAGTCGGTGCCGACGGGCTGACACCGGTGCCGGCGGGCTGACGCCGGTGCCGGCGGGCTGACGCCGGCGCCGACGGGCTGCGGGGGCGGACCGGGAGGGCAGCCCGGGCTCCTCGACGGGGAGCGCGGGCGGGATAAGCGGAAGCTGGGTCTTCGGAAATTGTCACTTATCGTGACTCTCATACACTCGTAGTGAGCACCGGGGGGCGCAACGAGTGGAGAGAGACCATGAGCAGCCAGTCCGGCGGCGCCGGCGGCGTCCGCAGTCAGGGCGGCGCGAGCGCGATCGAGCCGACGATCGACATCGACCGCACCGACCCGCAGTACCGCGCCTGGCTCAAGGAGGCGGTGCGCAAGGTCCAGGCCGACGCCAACCGCTCCGCCGACACCCACCTGCTGCGCTTCCCGCTGCCCACCGAGTGGGGGATCGACCTCTACCTCAAGGACGAGTCCACCCACCCGACCGGCTCCCTCAAGCACCGCCTCGCCCGCTCGCTCTTCCTCTACGGGCTCTGCAACGGCTGGATCCGCCCCGGGAAGCCGGTGATCGAGGCCTCGAGCGGATCCACCGCCGTCTCCGAGGCGTACTTCGCCCAGCTCGTCGGGGTGCCGTTCATCGCCGTCATGGCCAAGAGCACCAGTCAGGCCAAGATCGACCTGATCGAGTTCCACGGGGGCGAGTGCCACCTGGTCGAGCGGCCGGACGAGGTCTACGCGGCGTCCGCGCGGCTCGCCGAGGAGACCGGCGGGCACTACATGGACCAGTTCACCTACGCCGAGCGGGCCACCGACTGGCGCGGCAACAACAACATCGCCGAGTCGGTCTTCGCCCAGCTGCGCCTGGAGCCGCACCCGGAGCCGGCCTGGATCGTCGCCACCGCCGGGACGGGCGGCACCTCGGCGACCATCGCCCGGTACGTGCACTACATGCAGTACGACACCCGGATCTGCGTCGCGGACCCGGAGAACTCCTGCTTCTTCGAGGGCTGGGTCCACCACGACCCGGAGGCCGTCTGCGACCGCGGGTCGCGGATCGAGGGCATCGGGCGGCCGCGGATGGAGCCGAGCTTCGTCCCGGGGGCCGTGGACCGGATGATGAAGGTGCCGGACGCCGCCTCGATCGCCGCCGTGCGGCTGCTGGAGCAGGTGCTCGGGAAGAAGGCGGGGGCGTCCACCGGGACGGGCCTGTGGAGCGCGTTGAAGATCGTCGCCGAGATGCGGACCTCGGGGCGGCGCGGCAGCGTGGTGGGCCTGATCTGCGACCCGGGCGACCGCTACCTGGACAAGTACTACTCGGACGACTGGCTGGCGGGTGAGCGGATCGACATCGCGCCGTACCGGGCCGCACTGGAGTCCTTCCTCGCCGGCGGGGCCTGGACGGGCTGATGCCGCAGGCTCGGTGACGGATCGTCAGGTGCCGTGCCGTGCCGGGCGGCCGGGTTGGGGCGGTCGGTGAGCGGCGGCCCGGCCCGGCGGGGCGGCGTGCGCCCGCCGGCCGTGCCGGCGCCGCCCGGGCGGGGGTCGACACCGCGGCCTTTCGGCGCTCTGTTGCCTAGCGATGCTAGGATCGGTCCATGTCGATTCACCAGCGCCGCGAGCGCGAACGCGCCGAGCGGCACCAACTGATCATCAGCAGCGCGCGGGAGCTGGCCGAGGCCGAGGGCTGGGAGGCGGTGACGACCCGCCGGCTGGCGGAGCGGATCGAGTACAGCCAGCCGGTGCTGTACAGCCACTTCGCGGGCAAGACGGAGATCGTCGCGGCCGTCGCGCTGGAGGGGTTCGCGGAACTCGCCGCAGCGTTGCGGGCCGTGGTGCGCGAGGCCGACGGGCCGGCGGCGGCCTTCGCGGCGGCGGCGCACGAGTACCTCGCCTTCGGCCTCGCCAACCCGGCGCTCTACGACGCGATGTTCACCCTCGCCACGGACCTGCCGTTCGGGCGGCCCGACTCGCCGGAGCCGTTGAAGGAGGCCTTCGCCGCGCTCGCGGGCACCTTCGCCGAGGTGGCGGGGGAGCGGGACCCGGAGGTGTTCACCGAGGTGGGCTGGGCGTCACTGCACGGGCTCGTGACGCTGGTGCGCGGCGGACGGCTGCGGCCCGGGTTGGAGCGGGCGCGGGTGGACCTCCTGGTCGAGCGGCTGCTCGGCTGAGGCCTCCTTCCGGCCCCGGCCCCGACCCCGGCCGCCGGCCCCCCGTCACCCCGCCCCCCGTCACCCGGCCGCGCTCAGGGCAGCCGGGTGCCCGGCAGGTCCGCCGGGACGAGGAGCTGGAGCTCCTCCGTCGACGGGTCGGTCAGGTGGGCCACCCGGACGGCGTGCCGCTCGACCATGGTCTCGAAGACCTGCCGGGCGGTGCGCCCGTTGCCGAAGTTGGGCCCGCGCTCCAGCCGGGCGAAGTGGTCCAGCAGTGCGCCCTCGGCCTCCTCGGCGAGCTCGTACTCGTGCTCGGCGCACTGGGCCCGGGCGATGTCCAGCAGCTCGTCCGCCGTGTAGTCGGGAAACGTGACGGTGCGTGAGAAACGCGACGAGACGCCGGGGTTGGCGGAGAGGAAGCGCTCCATCTCGGCGGTGTAACCGGCCACGATGACGACCACCTCGTCCCGGTGGTCCTCCATCAGCTTGACCAGGGTGTCGATGGCCTCCCGCCCGAAGTCCCGCGCGCCGTCCTCGGGGGCGAGCGCGTACGCCTCGTCGATGAAGAGCACCCCGCCCCGCGCGCGGTCGAAGGCGGCGGCGGTGCGGATCGCGGTGGAGCCGATGTGCTCGCCGACCAGGTCGACCCGGGCGACCTCGACCAGGTGCCCGCGCTGGAGGACCCCGAGCGCGGCCAGGATCTCGCCGTACAGCCGGGCGACGGTGGTCTTGCCAGTGCCGGGGGCGCCGGTGAAGACGAGGTGCCGGCGCAGCGAGGGTGCCTTGAGCCCGGCCAGCCGGCGGCGCTTGCCGACCGAGATGAGGTCGATCAGCGTGCGCACCTCCTGCTTGACGGTGGCCAGCCCGACCAGCGAGTCGAGTTCGGCGAGCGCCTCGTCGGCGGGCCGGCAGTCGGGGATCGGGGAGATCGCCGCGGGCACCGCGGGTGCGGCGGCGGCGACGGCGGACGGGATCGCGGGCGCGGGGAGCCGGGCGGTGCGCGGCGCCGGTACCTCGGCCGCGCCGAGGCCCGGCCCGACGTCGTCGGAGGTGCAGCCCTCCGCGACCGGCCCGGGTTCGGAGAACTCGAAGCCGGCCCGTTCGTTCTGCTCGGCCCGGCAGCGGGTGAGCCGGGTGCGGCAGCCGTCGATGATGTGGAAGCCGAAGCCCTTGCCGTGCGAGACCCGGCAGTCCTCGAAGGTGCCCCGTCCCTGCGCCGAGACGTAGACCCCGGCGTCGGTGCTGGCCCGGACGGTGCAGTCGCGCAGCACCGGGTCGGCGCCCTTGGTGACGATCACGCCGGTGGCGACGTCGGAGATCTCGCAGTCGGTGAGCAGCCCGCCGCTGCCGTGGTCACGGAACCACAGGCCGGTGCCGGCCTCCTGGACCCGGCAGCCGGTGAGGGTCACGGCCGCGCCGCCGCTGACCGAGACCGCGGAGCTGCGGATGCGGCTGAAGGAGCAGTCCTCGGCGGTGGCGGCGGAGTCGCGGTCGAGGACGAAGAGGGCGTCCGGGAGGTCGTGCAGCGAGCAGTCGGTGAGGGTGAGCCGGGCGCCGTCGCTGACCCACAGGGCCGGGTACTCGCCGTTGGAGCCGTGGATCTGGCAGGACTCGGCGACGGCCTCGGTGCCCTGGTCCCACACCGAGAGCGCTCCGCGTCCGAAGTCGCGGACGGTGGTGTGGGCGAGGGTGAGGCGCGAACGGCCGCGCAGGTCGGCGCCGTTCTCCGGCAGGTCGTGCACCCGGCAGCCGGTGAGGACGAGTTCGGCCTCGCCGTCCAGGGTCAGGCCGTTCCCGGTGACCCGGTGGATCTCGCAGTCGACGAGCCGGCCGCCGGCCTGCGCGTCGGCCTGGACCCCGCTGCCGCGGATCTCGTAGATCTCGCAGCCCGTCAGTTCGGCGGCGCTGCCCGGGTCGGAGAGCAGGACGCCGGCGCCGGAGGCGTGGTGGACCTTGCAGCGTTCGAGGGCCGCGGTGGCACCGCCGAGGACGGCGAGTCCGGCCTGGCCGGCGGCGGCGACCTCGCAGTCCTCGAAGGCGGCGGCGGTGCCGGCGCCGCGCAGCCGCAGGCCGAGGCCGGCGGGGTTGGTGACGACGCAGCCGCGCAGCGTGGGCCGGGCGCCGTCGGCGACCTCGAGGCCGGTGGCCGATCGGGTCTCGATCCGGCAGCCGGAGAACGCGGGCGCGGCCTGCGGCCCGGTGACCAGGACGGCGGGGGTGGAGCCGTCACCGCCCTCGACGACGAGGTCGCGGACGGTGGCGGCGGCGGTGACGGTCAGCGCCACCCCGGAGGGCGGGTCGATCCGCACGGTGCCCGGGCCCTGGGCCGGGACGATCGTCACCGCCTTGTCGAGCAGCAGGTTCTCCCGGAACGTGCCCGGCCGGACGGTCACGGTGTCGCCGGGTTCGGCGGCCGCCAGGGCCTCGGTGAGCGTGTCGTACTCGCCCGCGCGGCGACGCCAGCGGGATGCGCTGTCCTGGGTGACCCGGACCCTGTGCTCTGCCATGACGGTCTGTCGTCCCCACCTTCGTCGAGCCGGCGTGCCACGGGCCGGGCACGGGGTGCGCGGGCCGTCCGCCCACCGTAGCGCGCCCGTCCGGGTGGTCCGGCCGCCCGTGGAGGCGGGGGCACCGGGGGTGCGCGCCGTTGCCACACGTTCCGACCACATGTTTCAACGAGCGCGCACAGCCGGGGTTCCGGAGCCGGCGCCGGAGCCGATCACGGCGGCGGCCGGAGCCCGGGGCGCGGTGGGAGCCGTCAGCCGGTCACCCCCGCGCGTCGGCCGGCCAGTGCGCCCCGTCCTCCAGCACCTCGACGTCGTCGCCGACGCGCAGCGTGCCGAGCACGTCGCCGGTCACGCCGGCCGGCCGCTCGGGGATCAGGTTCTGCCCGAACGCGGCGGACCTCAGCAGCCGGTGGTGCCGGGCCAGGGTGCGCAGCGGTTCGGGGCCGCGCCGCTCCCCGCTCTCCTGGTCGGTGGTGGTGATGACGCAGCGGCCGCACGGCTTGACCACCCGGAAGGTCAGGTCGCCGATCCGGATCCGGCGCCAGCCGTCCTCCGCCCAGGGTTCGGCGTCGCCGATCACGACGTTGGGGCGGAAGCGTTCCATCGGCAGGTTCTCGTGGCCGTCGGGGTGCTCGGCAGCGATCAGCGCGTTGAGGCGGTCCAGCGAGGCGGTGGTGGTGAGCAGCAGCGGGAAGCCGTCGGCCATCGAGACGGTGGTGCCGGGCTCGGAGTAGTCGGGGTCGACGGGCCGCGAGCGGGGGTCGTCCAGGTGCACCAGGCGGTAGTCGCCGAGGTGTTCGGCGATCCACCGGTGCGCGTCCTTGGCGGCCTCGGCGGCGTGGAAGCGGGTGCCCCACACCTCGACCTCGGCGAGCGGGTCGCCGGCCGCGACGGCGGGGGCGGGGACCTCGGTCCGGGAGCCGTCGGGGGCGGTGAGGGCGAGCGCGCCG
This sequence comes from Kitasatospora sp. NPDC051702, assembly GCF_040681575.1. Lineage (NCBI taxonomy): Bacteria > Bacillati > Actinomycetota > Actinomycetes > Kitasatosporales > Streptomycetaceae > Kitasatospora > Kitasatospora sp. NPDC051702. The sequence goes on along the minus strand of NZ_JBFAZB010000043.1, from coordinate 59,786 downwards.
TCGGGGAGCAGGTCGGCCCGCATCTGGCCGAGTGCGGTGTTCTCGCGCTGGCTGACGAACCGTCCGGTGGCGTCGGCGAGCATCCAACGGCGGTCTCCGGCCAGGCCCCAGGGTTCGACCTGGGCGGTGGCCGGGCTCAGGCGGTACATGGACTTGACGGGGTAGACGTGGAGTCCGGTGAGCTGCATCCCCCCATCCTGCCAGCCGGTCGCGGGGATCCTCCGGGCGCCCTGGGTGCCGGGAGCGCGGCCGCCCGGCGTGGCTGCCCAGCTGCTCCGGGCGGGGCCCGGGCCCGTCGTGCCGTGACGGTGCCGGCGAGGGGCGGTCGGACGGTTCCGGGCCCGTACGCGCACGGACCGCCCGGGACGCCGTGGGGGCGTTCTGGGCGGTCCGTGGATGACCCGTTCTCCGTGGGCCCGGCGCGGGATCGCGCCGGGTGGTGCTCAGATGGTGCGGGTGGGGGCCGGGTGGGGACGGCCCCGGGGTGTCAGTGGCTCAGTAGCCCTGGCCCTGCTGGTAGCCGCCGGGCTGGAACTGGCCCTGGCCGGGGTCGCCGTAGGGGCCCGGCCGCTGCGGCTGCACCGGGCGGACGGGTGCGACCGGCGCCATGGCCGGGCGCAGCTGGCCGCCGCCGAAGCCCTGGTCGCCGCCCTGACCCGGGAAGCCGGGGCCGGCCGGGTTCGGGCCGGTGAAGGACTGCTGCCCGCCGAAGCTCTGCGGACCGCCCTGCGGCTGGCCGCCGGGGTGGCCGGGCCCGAACGCGCCCGGGCCGCCGATCGGCTGCGCGCCGAAGGACTGCTGGCCGCCCTGGCCACCGATGAAGGTGTTCTGGCCGCCGAAGCTCTGGCCGCCGGTCGGCTGGTAGCCGCCGCTGGCGGTCTGGGCGAAGGACGGCGCGGCGGGCTGCGGTCGCTGGTACGGCTGGGGGGCGCCGTAACCGGGGACGGGCGGCTGCGGCGCGGAGGCGTACGCCGGCGCGGGCTGCGCGGGGATGTACGCCGTGGCGGGGCCGGCGGAGGGGCCGCTGCTCGGGCCGGGGCCCAGGGCGAGGCGGGCGGGCGGCAGCGCGGGGAGGTTGCTGCCGGCACTCTCGTACCCGTTGCCGTACCGGTTCTCGTAGGAGGGGGCGAGGCCCGCTCCGTAACCGGACGACAGCGCCGGCGGCAGGGCTGCCGGCACGTTGATGGGCGCGATCTGGGGGACGCCGCGCTCAGCCACGAGGCTGTCGTAAATCGGCGTGCCGGAGGAGAAGGACGGAGAGGGGTAGCCGACTCCGTCGTAGGAGCGGGGCGAGGTCATGGGGCATACGGTAAGCCCACAATGCGCCTGCTGAGGAGAGCGGGAGGGGGAGCAGTTCGAGTGTTTACACAGTCTTCGCTCGCACAAAGGTTTCGAAAGTAGGAAGAACGGACATACCGGCGTTCAGTTCCGGACAACCTTCGCGCGCCGTCGGTGATCGAACGGCGACCGCACGGAGGAGCCGGGAAGCCTTGCGGTGACTGGGCGGTGGCCGCTTCCTGGCCCGCCGGAGAAGCTTTTGGCGACAGGGCGTGCGCGGGCGCATTCGAGCCCCCGCCGACGGTCGGCGGAGGCTCGTGAATGTTTCGGGGATAAGGTCCCTGTCAAACGCTACTGAACCGGTGCCCAGCCGTTATAAAAGCCGTGGTCAGCCCCGCCCCGCCCGGTCCGCCACCTGTGGGCGGCCCGGCGGCCCGGCGGCCCCGCGGTCGGGAGCCAGAGGCCGGCGCGGGCGTCGGACCGGACGGGGCCGGCGCGACCGGAGTCGCACTCAGCTCGACTGCAGCGCCTGCGTCTGCGCCGGGAGACCCGGCCGGCCGGACACCTCCGAGGTGCAGAAGGAGCAGCGGCTGGCCGCGGCCGGGATCGAGCTCAGGCACTCCGGGCAGTCCACCTTCGCGGCCGGCGCCGGCTTGGCCGATTCGAACCGCGCCTGCAGCTTGCCGACCGGCACCACCACGGCGAAGTAGATCACCGCGGCGACCAGCACGAACCCGATCAGCGCGTTGACGAAGACCCCGTACGGGAAGCGGGTGCCGGCCACCTCGAAGGTCTTCTGGGTGAAGTCGCCGACGGCCCCGGTCGCGACCCCGATGAGCGGGGTGAGGAAGGCGGTGACGAAGCCGGTGACCACGGCGGTGAAGGCCGCGCCGATCACGATGCCGACCGCGAGGTCCACCACGTTTCCGCGCAGCAGGAAGCTGCGGAATCCCTTGAACACCGGGTGACTCCAAATCCGAAGGGGGCAGGGGGAGATGGGGCGGCGCGCCGGGCCCCGGCCGGACATCCTGCCGACCTGGCCGGGTCGAGGTCCAACCGCGTTCACCCGAACCGCGTAACCGGCCCGGCGCCGCGCGGGGCGTCCCCGGGCCTCGCGGGGTCGCTCCGCGTACGGGCCGATCGCGTGCCTGCTGCGCGTGCGGGTCGGTCGCGTTGCCCGCTGCGCGTGCGGGCCGTTGGCGGCCCCGCTCCGCGTACGGCTCGGTTGCGTGCGCCCGCGCCCCGGCTCAGACCGGCCGCACCCGCAGGGCCCGCTCGTAGAACTCGACCATCTGCGCCGACACCTGAGGCAGAGTGAAGGACGTCAGGAACCGCGCCCGCGCCGCCTTCGCCCGCTGCCGCGCCGCAGCCCGGTCGTCCAGGGTGTCCGTGAGCGCGGCCGCCAGAACGGCGGGTTGCTCCGGCGGCACCAGCCGCGCGTAGTCCTCCGAGCCGACCGTCTCGCGCAGTGCCGGGACGTCCGTGCAGACCAGCGGCACCCCGATGCCCATCGCCTCGATCGCCGTGCCGCCCTGGCCCGCCCAGCGGGACGGCACGGCGACGGCGTCGGCGGCGGCCATCAGGTCGGCGACGTCCTCGCGCGGCCCGAGCAGACGGACGTTCCCGGCCGCCTCGGCGAGCGTCCGCAGCCGTCCGCTCTCCGGGCCGGCCGCCCCCGCCAGCAGCAGCACGGCCTCCGGTTGCTCGCGCCGGACCGCCGGCCAGGCCGCCAGCAGGACGTCCAGGCCCTTGCGGTACTGCTGGCACCCGGCGGCGAGCACCACCGGTGCGTCCGGGGCGAGTTCCAGCGCGGCGCGGACGGCGGCCCGCCGCTCGGGGGTGGCGGTGCCCAACAGGTTCGGGTCGAGGCCGCGCGGCACCACGTCGATGCGCCGCCGGGGCACCCGCAGCCGCCGCGCCATGGTGGTGGCGACGTGCCGGGTGAGCGCGTGGAAGCGGCGGGGGCCCCGGGCGGTGGCCGTGTCGAGGGCCCGTCCGGCGCGGGTCCGCCAGGGGCCGCCGTCGTGCGTGCTGAGCTGCGCGGGCCCGTACGCCGGGTCGAGCAGGCTGGAGACCACGGGGGTGCGGGTGGCCAGCGCGGTGGCCCGGCCGAGCACGTCCGTGGTGTGGCGGGTGGTGTGGAGGAGGTCGGGCCGGCGTTCGCGGACCAGGCGGCGCAGCGCCGCGGCCGTCCCGGCGCGGCTGAGCCGGCCGACGGCGAACACGGTGGCGCCCGCCGCCGTCAGCTCCGGCTGCCAGCCGCCGGGGGAGTCGTGCAGATGGGCGACGTCCAGGGTGACGCCGGCGCGCACCAGGTGGGGCGCCATCTCGACCAGGGCGCGCTCGGCCCCGCCGGTCCGGTTGACGCTGTCGAGCAACACGAGTACCTGCACCGGCCACCCCCGCCCGCTGCGGGCGCGCCCGTTCTCCCGTGCCGGACGCCCCCTGACTGGCGATCAGCATCGCAGGTGACCGACCGGCCCGCCAGCGATTTGGCCCGCCCGGGTGGCGAACTCCCGTCGTGCGGGCGAAGGTTGGGGGGTGGCCGGGTTACGCCGCGGGGTCGGCCGGGGTGGTGCCGGGGTGGTGCCGGGGACCGGACGCGACCGACGGCTCGGGGGTGGTGCGTGTCACGGGGCGCACAGCGGTCGCAACCGGCGCACGGCCGCGGCCGACCCGCGCACGACAGGTGTATTCGCGCGGGCGCACGGGCCACCACCAGGTTGCGCGAAGGGGCTGTACCGCGCGGGGCGCTGTGCCAAGGTCGGTCCATGCCCGACCATACGTCGGCCGATCCGGCCGGAGCCCGTCCCCGTGTCCTGCACCTGATCAGTGATCCACGCCGCGGCGGCGCCCAGAACCTCGCCCGTGACCTCCACCGGGAACTGCGCCGCCGGGGCCAGGCCTCCGCCCTGTGCGCCCTCGCCCCGCAGCCCGCCGCGCCGCCCGCGCGGTTCGCGGCGCCCGCGCTGCCCGGGCCCCGCGCCGAGGACGGCGGCGAGGACGAGCCGGACATCCTCCCCGGCGCCTGCGCCGGGCTCCCGGGCGCGGCCAACGCCGCGGTCCTCGGCGCCGGGCGCCTGCGGCCCGGCACCCTGCGCTCGCTGCGCGCCGCCGCCCGCGCCGCCGACGTGGTCCTCGCGCACGGCTCGGACACCCTGGCCGCCTGCGCCCTCGCCCTGGCCGGCACCCGGACGCCCTACGTCTACGTCTCCGTCGGCCACCCCCGCTACTGGACCGCGACGCGGCTGCGCCGGGTGCGCGGGGGTGCGCTGATGCACCGGGCGGCCGCCGTCACCACCCTCACCGACGAGGCCCGGATCGTCCTGGAGGAGCAGTTCCAGCTGCCCGAGGGCAAGGTCCGGGTGATCGCCAACTCCCGTGCCGCGGAGAGCTATCCGCCGGCCGGCGGCCGGGACGACAGACGTGCGGCCCGGCACGAGCTCGGCCTGCCCGCGGACGTCCTGCTGGTCGCCTGGATCGGGGCGATCGCCCCCGAGAAGCGGCTCGACCTCGCCCTCGACGTCCTGGACCGCCTGCCGGACGTGCGGATGGCCGTGGCCGGGGACGGCCCGCTGCGCGAGGCGCTGGCCCGCCACCCGGCGGCCGCCCGCGCACACTTCCTCGGCGCCCTGCCCGACCCGGCCCCGCTCTACCGGGCCGCCGACGCGCTGCTGCTCACCAGCGACAGCGAGGGGGTGCCGGGCGCGCTGATCGAGGCGGCGCTGGCCGGCGTGCCGGCGGTGGCCACCGACGTCGGCTGGGTGCGCGAGGTGGTCCGGGACGGCGCCACCGGCGCGCTGGTGGCGCCCGGTGACCCGCTGGCCCTCGCCGAGGCGCTGGCCAAGGTGCTGGCCTGCAACCGGGCTGGCCTTGGCGCGGCCGCCCGGGCGCACGCACTGGAGAACTTCGAGCTGGGCGCGGTGGTGGACGACTGGCAGCGGCTCGTGGCCGAGGTGTGGGCGGGATCGGGGCCGGGCTCCTGACGGTGCCGGCGGGGCGGCCCCGGCGGTCGGTGGCGGACGGCGGCGGACGGCCCTCCGCGGGCGGCGGCGGCCGGGGCGGTTCCCCTCGGCCGGGCCCGGTTCCCGTCGACCGGGCCCGGTTCCCGCCGGTCGGGCGGTGGGGGCTGCGCCGTTCGGGCGAATCCGGGCCGCCGGCCCGGGGCCGACTCGACGGTAACGAACCGTCACCGGCACACTGCCCGGTGTGAACTCGAAGTCGCTGCTGCGGTCCGCCGTCCTGCTCGCCGTCGCCGCGGGGATCGCCGCATTCCCCGTCCAGGCCGGCGCGGCGTCCCACCAACCCCCCTCCGAGGGGGCCCAGTTCGTGAGGCTCGACCATCCGCAGCCGGTGCGCGAGAGCGCCCGCGCCGAGGCGGTCGAGTTCTTCTGGTACGACTGCGGCCACTCCCAGCAGCTCGAACAGCCCCTTCAGGCCTGGGCCGAGAAGCACCGCGCGGACGTCGACCTGCGCCGGGTGCCGGCGATCTGGCCGGGCAGTCCGGAGGAGGCCGTGCAGCGCGGCCACGCCCGGCTCTACTACACGCTGGAGCGCCTGGGCCTGGTCGAGCGCCTGCAGGTCGCCGCCTTCCGTTCGGTGCACACCGACAAGGCCGACCTCACCTCCGAGGTCACCGCCACCGACTGGGCGGTGCGCCACGGCGTCGACGCCGAGGTCTTCCGCACGGCGTACCGCTCGCCGGAGGTCAGGCGCGCGGTGGACGACGCCGCGGCCCAGTTCATCCGCTACGGGATCAACGAGCTGCCGACGGTGGTCGTCCAGGGCGAGTACCGGACCTCGCCGAGCAAGGCCGGTGGCGTCGACGCGATGCCCGAGGTGCTGGACTACCTGGTGCAGCAGGAGCAGCTCCAGCACAACTGACCGTGGACGAGGCGGTGGTGACGCGGGATCGGTGGATTCGCTGGTGCTCTGGGGCCGCAACGACCCCTTCTTCACCGAGGCCGGCGCCCGCGCCTACCTGCGCGACCTGCCCGCGGCCGAACTCCACGTCCTCGACACCGGGCACTTCGCCCTCGAGGAGAAGCTGCCCGAAATCGCGCCGCTGATCGACGACTTCCTGGCCCGCACGCAGAAGTAGGCACGTCCGGGCGGGCGTTCGGCCAGTACGGGCCGTTCCGGCCGGCCGGCCGTTCAGTTCCGGCGCAGCAGGTAGGTGACGAAGCCCAGCGTCCCCCGGTAGCCGTGCAGCCACTCCCGGCGGTGCCGGTCCACGGCCTCCCGGGCGGCCGGCGCGTCCGGGTGCTCCGGGTGGTCCAGCACCCACTCGGCCAGCGAACCCGTCCAGGCGAACTCGTAGTCGTCCCACTCCTGCGGGCTGCTCACGTACCCGGACACCGGCGTCCAGCCGTCCGCCAGCACCCGGTCCGTGGTGGCCGCCAGGTCCGCGTAGTCGTCCCGCTCGGCACCCAGCCCGTCCAGCACCGCCCGGGACGGCTCGCGCTCCCAGAACGCCTCGCCGACCATGACCAGGCCGCCCGGGGCCAGGTGATCGCGGGCCGCCGCCAGGGTCGGCGACAACCCGCCGAAGGCGTGCGTGGAGCCGACGCACAGCACCAGGTCGAAGGGCTCGACGGCGGTGAACTCCCGGGCGTCCAGGTGGTGCAGGCCGAGCCGGCGCACCACGCCGAGCGCGGTCGCCGTCTCGCGGGCCCGGGTCAGCGCGGCCGGGTCGAGGTCCACTCCCACCGCCCGCCAGCCCGGGCGCGCCGCCAGCGCGCGGACCAGCCACGCGCCCTCGCCGCAGCCGAGGTCCAGCGCGCGGCCGGCCTCCGTCCGCGCGGTCGCCCGGTCCAGCAGCCGGGCCACCGACTCGTCGGCGATCGGCGCGGCGATCGGGTGGTGGGCGTGGGCGAGGCGCGAGATCGTCTGACGGTCCATCCGAGCAGTATGGAGCGGACCGGCCCGCGGCGCCCGGCTTTGCGCCGGGTCCGGCCGACGGGGAACCGCCGGCGGGGCTCAGGCCTGCGAGTACGTCCGGCCCTTCCACGCCGCGCCCCGGCCCCGCCAGTGCTGCACCGCCGAGTCCACCGTCATCAGCAGGTAGAGCGCGGCCGTGAACGGCAGCAGCAGCACGGCCGCCGCCGGCTGCCGGTAGTAGCGGACCATCGGCAGGTACGTCCCCGCCATCAGCGCCCAGGCCGCCCCGCCCGCCACCGCCACCGCCGGCACCCCCGCCACCAGCCCGGCCACCGTCGCCAGCGGTGGCACCAGGTACACCAGCCCCAGCCCCAGCACCGTCCCGGCCAGCAGCAACGGCGAGTGCCGCAACTGGGCGTAAGCACTGCGCGACACCATCCGCCACAGCTGCTCCAGCCGCGGGTACGGGCGGACGCTGTCCACCTCGTCGGCCAGCCCCAGCCAGGTCCGCCCGCCGGAGGACTTCACCGCGCGGGCCAGCGAAACGTCGTCGATCACCGCCCCGCGGATCGCGGCCACCCCGCCCGCCCGCTCCAGCGCCTCCCGCCGCACCAGCGAACAGCCGCCCGCCGCGGCGGCCGTCCGGCCACCCGGGCGGTTGCTCCGGCGGAACGGGTACAGCTGGGCGAAGAAGTAGACGAAGGCCGGCACGATCAGCCGCTCCCAGCCGGTCTCCACCCGCAGGCGCGCCATCTGCGACACCAGGTCCAGCCCGTTGGACTCCGCCGCCGCCACCAGCTCCGCCAGCGACTCCGGGCCGTGCGCGATGTCGGCGTCCGTCAGCAACAGGTACTCCACGTCCGGACCGGCCAGCTCCACCCCGTGCCGCAGCGCCCACAGCTTGCCCGTCCAGTCCGGGGGCAGCGGGGGCGGCGTCGTCACGGTCAGGTCCAGTCCGTCCAGCGTCCGCAGCTCCGCCGCCAGCGCGCCGGTGCCGTCCGAACTGTGGTCGTCCACCAGGATCACCCGCGCTCGCCCGGGGTACTTCTGCGCCAACAGCGTCGGCAGGCTCACCGGCAGCACCTGCGCCTCGTCCCGGGCCGGCACCACGACCACCGCCTCCGGCCATCGCACCGGCGGACGACGCGGCGGCAGCCGCACGTCGGTGCGCCAGAACGACCCGTGGCAGCACGCCAGCCAGAGCCAGACCAGCAGGGAGGACGCGGCGATCCACAGCAGGACGGTCACCCCGGCAGTCTGCCGCAGAACCGGCCCGGACGGGCGGATCGACTAGAGTCTTGCCCCGTGAAGATCGCACTGATGGACTCCGGAATCGGCCTGCTGGCCGCCGCCGCCGCCCTTCGGAAGCTGCGCCCGGACGCGGATCTGGTGCTCTCCTCCGACCCGGCGTCGATGCCCTGGGGGCCGCACACCCCCGAGGAGATCACGGACCTCGCCCGCGGCTGCGCCCTGGCGGCGGCCGCGCTGGAGCCGGACGTGCTGATCATCGCCTGCAACACCGCCTCCGTGCACGCGCTCGCCACCCTGCGGGCCGAGCTCGAACCCGCACTGCCCGTCATCGGGACGGTCCCCGCGATCAAGCCGGCCGCCGCGCTCGGCGGCCCGGTCGCCATCTGGGCCACCCCGTCCACCACCGGCAGCGCCTACCAGCGCGGCCTGATCCGGGACTTCGGCGGCACGGCCGAGGTCACCGAGGTCGCCTGCCCCGGGCTCGCCGACGCCGTCGAGCACGGCGACGAGGAGGCCATCACCGCCGCCATCGCCCACGCCGCGGCCCGGACGCCCGAGGGCACCGCCGCGCTGGTCCTCGGCTGCACCCACTACGAACTCGTCGCCGACCGCATCCGCGCAGCCGTCGCCCCGACCGCCTCCCCGGCGCTCGTCCTGCACGGCTCCGCCGAGGCCGTCGCCGCCCAGGCCCTGCGGCGCGTCGCCGACCCCACCCGCACCGGCTCCGGCACCCTCACCGTGCTCCACGCCGGCGCCCCGGCCACCCTCCCGGCCGCCGCCGCCCTCTACCCCCAGGGCCGCGCCCTCCCCAACCCCCTCCCCGCCTGACCCGCCCCGCGCGGCCCCGGCCCCGCAGGGGACAAATCTTGGCCCCCGCTCTCCGGCACCTCGCCTGAGCCCCGGCGGCCCGCGGGACGTGTCCCACCTCAGAAAGCCGGCCGCAGCGCGAGGCTCCGTCTCCGGAGGTCGTCCGGGCCGACTTCATACGCGGGACGTGACGCCTCGGGCGAAAGGCGCCCTCTGTGCTCCCCCCCCACCCGTAGCCGACGCAGGCTGCCCCCACCGCAGGCTCCCGTCACGGGAAGTCGGCGGCCCGACTTCCTGCGCCGCGAGCCGATCCCGCCACACGACTCCCCGGGGCCCTGCGGGCCGAGGGGTTGGCTTCAGCGCGGGTGTTCGCCTCCGGAAGTCGACGGAGCCGACTTCCCGTGCGCAGCGCGATGCCTCGGGCGCCGGGCGCCCTTCGCGTGCCCACGCCCGTAGCCGACGCGGGCTCCCCGCACGGCAGGCTCCCGTCACGGGAAGTCGGCGGGCCCGACTTCCTGCGCCATGCGCCTGCGCGGCCCCGGCCCCTCCACACAAGAGGTCGACCGGGCCGACTTCCCGGGCGAGACGCGCTGCCGGGGGCACAGGGCGGCCTTCAGTGCCTTGAGCCCGTGGCCGTTCGTGAGCGGAGGGACTGGCTGTAGCACCGGTGTCCCGCATGGGAAGTCGATGGGGTCGACTTCCCGGGGCGGTGAGTCGGCGTGGCGCCGTTTCCTCCGTCGGGGAGGTCGATCAGACCGACTTCCCACGTGGGATGCGCTGCCTCAGGCGCATGGCCGCATGCGGCGCCTCTCGCTCGCGCCTGTCAGTGGCCCGAGGAGGCCGGCTGCAGTGCAGGTGCCTGTCGCCGGAAGTCGGCGGGGCCGACTTCTGGAGCGGTGAGTCCGAGTGGCTTCGATCCCTCTGCGTGGGAGGTCGGTCGGGCGGACTTCCCGGGCGAGGTGCGCTGCCTCGGGCGCATGGCGGCCTGCGGTGCCTTGCGCCCATGCCCCTCCGCGGTTGTCCGCGACGCAGGTCGTCTCCGCCGGAAGTCGGCGGGGCTGACTTCCTGCGCGGGATGTGACGCCTCGGGTGCGGGGTGGCGCCTCGGCGCCTGGCACCTTGGCTGGAGGTGGTTGGCCGCAGGGTGGGGGTTCGGCACGGGAAGTCGGCGGGGCCGACTTCTGGGGGTGGCGGCTTTGCGTGGCCCCGTGCCCGTGTGGGGTGCCTTGGGTCGGGCGCCTGGCGTCGCCGGTTGCAGCGCAGTGCCTGCGGGATGCGCTGCCTCAGGCGCATGGCGGCATTTCGGTGCTTCGTGCAGGTGGTGGTCACGGGAACTCGGTGGGCGTGGCGCTGGCCGCTCCACGGGGGAGTCGGGTGGGCCGACCTCCCCCGTGGAGGGGCACATGTTGGCCCCTTGGGGTCAGGCCACGGCCTGGCGGCGCCAGCGGCGGTAGGCGGGTTCGAGGCCGGAGAGGATGGTGTCGAACCGGCGGGTGCTGGTGGTGGAGTCGACCTGGAGGCGGCTGATCTGGAGCGGGTGGGAGGGGATGCGGGGGCCGAGGCGGTGGTCGGAGAGGAAGCCGAGGCGGTAGCCGAGCTCCTGCAGGACGGCTTCCGCACGCGGGTCGTGGCCCCCGTCCGGGTAGGCGAAGGCGATGGGCGGCTCGCCCAGCCACCGGGTGAGGGCCTCGTGGGCGCCGGTGATCTCGGCGCGGACGGTGGCGTCGTCGCAGCGGCCGAGACAGGGGTGCCCCTGGGTGTGGTTGCCGATGGCGACCCCGCCGTCGCGCAGGGCGAGCAGGTCGGCGGGGGTGAGCTGTTCCTGGCTGGGCGGTGTGCGGTGGGCGCTGACCCGCAGTTCGTGCAGGCTGCGCCGCCGGTCGGGGTCGGGCATGGCCTTGAGCCGGGGGAGCAGCTGGGAGGGGTGTCCGCAGTCGAGGGAGCGGGCGCGGCCGCCGTGCCGGGCGAGGAAGTCGGCCTCGTGCCACCAGAACGGGCGCTCGGTGCCGATGAGCTCGGAGATGACGAAGGCGGTGGCGGGGATGGAGCGGGCGTCGAGGGCGGGCAGGGCGTGGGTGAGGACGCTGCGGTCGGCGTCGTCGAAGGTGACCAGGACGCTGCGGGGCGGTAGCGGCCGCCGTTCGGTGACGGCCTGGAGCACGGCGTTGAGGGAGACCGGGGTGGCGAGTCTTCGGAGCCGGTCCAGCTGGGCGCCGAACGACCGGTGGTCGGTGACGCCGTGGTAGGCGAGCACGGCGAGGCGCTGTGCGGCGCGGGCGCGGAAGATCGGCTGGACGGGGGCGAAGCGCAGCCACTCGCCCCGTGCGTCCGGCCGGCAGCCGTCGACCGGCGGCCGGCGGAGCCCGGCGGTGGTGGCCGTGACAGTGGTGGCCGTGGCAGCGGTGGTCGTGGTGGTGGCCGCCGCGGGCGGCAGCGCGCGCACGCGTGGGGCGGGCCTGGTGGGGGCCATGGAGATCGACGTGGTGGACTGGGACTGCGGCACGGTTCCCCCTCGGTCGCCGAGCGGCGTGGCGGTACCGCCGGAGGGCGGAGCCCGGCCTCCGACTCCAGGGGACGGCGGCTCCGCCCCCTGGGTATTCCTGTTCGCGGTGGGGGCTCGCGCCCTCCCGTGAACGGCTCCTGGATCGCTCAATGCCATTGAGACCGCTGCACCGAGCGGATGGTTGTACCGGGGGGACGAGGATTTTTCGTGGACTGATTGTGGAGCCGTAATGCGCGTGCGCGGCCGGATCGGACCGGGCCCGAACGGCTTGGCGGCCGGTGGCGCAGGGTGGCCGAATGTTCACTCCCTGCGGGCTGCCCGCGGCACCGGCCCGGGGTACCTTGGGCTCATGGCAGATGCGGACCGTGATCCCTTCCACCTGCACGGCGCGACCAGGATGGCCCGTGCCTGGAGCGGCGGCGCCCTGGTCACCCACCAGCTCCCGCTGGCCGTGGTGGGTCTGGCCTGCCTGGCGCTGGGCATCGTGGTGGCCGTGGTGGTGCCGGACAACGACGGCCCGGCCTGGGCGATGGCCGTGGCGGGTTGCCTGGCGGCCGGGGTGCTGCTGCTCGGACGGATCGCTTTCGGCCTGTTGCGCTACCGGCGGGGCGCCACGCTCTGACTACTTCGATTGCCCTCGGCATTACGAACGCAGATCGAGCGATATTGGTCAGATCGACCGAATTTCGGCCTGTCGGGCAATGTTCTGCCCACTTCTTTCACTATTTCCGGGTGGCGGCACACCGGCCCCACTTACAGTGAATGCGTTCTTGTGCCGGACGAGGCCGTGGAGGGGAACGATGGGCGGGGAGCCGGGCCCGATACCGCGTGCCGCCGTGTCCGTCTCATGAGACGCGGTGGGGACCTCGCCCTCGCCGCCCTGGCGGGGATCGTCGCGCTCCCGCTGGCCCTGGCGATCGCCGCGCTGCTCCGCTGCACCGACGGCGGCCCGGTGCTGCTGAGGCAGACCCGCGCCGGCCGGCACGGCCGGGAGTTCCAGGTGCTCCGGTTCCATACCCGCAGGACCGGTCCGGGCGGACGGCTCGGCGCACTGCTCCGCCGGACCGGCCTGGACGAGCTGCCGCGACTGTGGAACGTCGCCCGCGGCGAGATGGGGGTGATCGGCCCGCGCCCCGCCCGCCCGGACCAGGTGGTCCGCTACTCCCGCCGCGAGCGCGGTCGCCTCGACGTCCGCCCCGGGCTGACCGGGTGGGCCCAGCTCCAGGCCGGCCGCCCGCTCGCCCGCGCGGACTGGGCCGAACTCGACCTCTGGTACGTCGAGCACCGCTCGCTCCGGCTGGACCTGCGGATCCTCGGGCTGACGGTGCTGGCCCTGCTGCGCCCGGGCCCGCCCCCCGCGCACCGCCCCGGGGGCCCCGCGGTGCCGCCGACCTGACGCCCCGTCTCGGTAGGCTGCGGCGCATGGCCATTCCCGCGTTCCTCGCCGACCTCCGCACCCTCGTGGGCCACCGCCCGCTCTGGCTGAGCTCCGTCGTCGCCGTCGTCCTGGACGACCGCGACCGGGTGCTGCTCGTCAAGCGGGCCGACGACGGCCGGTGGGCGCCGGTCGGCGGCATCCTCGAGCCGGGGGAGCAGCCCGCCGACGGCGTGGTGCGGGAGTGCCTGGAGGAGACCGGGGTGACGGTCGTGCCCGAGCTGCTCGCCTCCGCCACCGTCCCGCCGCCCGTCTCGTACCCGAACGGCGACGTCGCGCAGTACCTGGTGCTGACCTTCCGGTGTCGGGTGGTCGGTGGTGAGGCGAGGGTCAACGACGACGAGTCGCTGGAGGTCGGCTGGTTCCCCCTGGACGCGCTGCCGCCGATGATCGACGTCGAGCAGGACCGGCTGCGCCACGCGCTGGAGTGCGAGGGGCCGGCGGTCTTCGCGTGGGAGGGCAAGGAGCGGCCCTGACCTGCGTGCCGCGGGCGGTCCCGGGCATCCCCGCCTCCCTTCCCCAGACGGCACCGGGGCCGGCGCCGCGTCCGTGCCGATGGTAGCGGCCCGGTCACACCGTGTGGAAGAGGGTCGTGGGCGAATGCCGTGGCACCGGCCCGGTGGGGGCCGGACCCTGGGGCTGCCCTAGTCCTTGTGCTGCCGGTAGGCCTCCTCCGCGGCGTCCAGCACGGCGGCGAGGTCGCCGCCGGCCGTGGCGGTCGCGGCGGCGGCCACCGCCCCCTCGACGAACGGGGCGTTGGCGAAGCGGACGGGGAACGGGAGGCCGTGCTCGTCGGCGTCGGAGAGCAGCGCGCGGACCGTGGTGACCGCGCTGCCGAGGTCGGCCAGCACCACCACGCCGTGCCCCTGGTCGACCCGGCGGGTGGCGGCGGCGACCAGGACGGCGCTGATGCCCGGCCCGGCCGGATCCCCTCCGGTCGCGGCGACCGGGGCGGGGGTGTCGGATCCGGTCAGCGCGAGCGCCACGGAGCGGACGGCGGTGGCCAGTTCCTGGCTGTGCGACACCAGGACGACCCCGACCCGCCCGTGCGCGGGGGGCCGGCCGGGGGTGGGACGCGGCAGGGTGGCCGGCGAGGGCGGGGTGCGGGGCGCCGGGGGGTGGGCCGAAGGGGCGTCCGAGATGGGGATGACGTCGGCGCGGGTGCCGTCCCGGCGGCTCATCGGCTGCTCCTGGGGGTCTCGGTGGGCGGGTTCGGGCGGAGGCGCGGACGGAGGCACGAGCGGAGGTGCGGACGGGCCGTCGGTCGCCGGGCCCGTGGACGGCCGGCGGGGGCGTGTGCGCGCCCTGTCGAGCACTCTGGCAGCTCCGGTGTCCCGCGCCCGGCGGGACACGCGTTGAGCGGGCCTCCGGCGGCGCCCGTTCCCGGCTGGGGCGGTCCTCGTCAACCCGCTGACCGGGGCGGGTGGGTGTGGCTAGGCTGGACGTGGAACCGCCGTCGGGAGGAGACCGGATCGTGGCAGTCAACAGCGGGATCGACGTGGAGGCGGCCGGCGTGCAGCCCGGACCGGCGCCGAGCGGCAAGCCGAAGGTGGACTTCACCGGGGCGACGTGGCTGTGCAGCAGCCAGGGTGTGGGGGACGTCCAGATCGCGTTCGTGGACGGGTACATCGGGATGCGGGACGGCCGCCAGGAGGACGGGCCGGTGCTGGTGTTCACCCCGGGGGAGTGGCGTGCCTTCGTGCTCGGCGCCAGGGACGGCGAGTTCGACCTCACCTGAGGGTGTGTCGGGCCCGCCGGGATCCGTGAAGGCCCGTCGGGAGCCCGGTGAGGGCCCGCGCCCGGGCGGCGCCGGCGGCGCCGCCGTCACCCGGGATTCGCCCGGAGGTCACGCAGGGGTCGCCCCCGCGTCGCCAAGGATTCATCCGACGTTCGCCCGGGCCGTGGTCCGACGGCTGTGGAGCGGTCCCCGGGCGGGGGTCGCTCCACAGGTGATTTCGGGCCCGAACATCACAAGTGATGATCTATTGAGCGTGCCCCGTCAGAATTTCTGTTGACTGTTAGACAAACGCAGCTCAGAGTATGAGCACAGGCAGACGCCGTGCCCACCGCCCCCACGCGGCCAGACACGGCGCCTGCTGTGCGGCCCGGCAGCAATGCCAGGCCATCCTCCCAGTCATCCCCTGCGCACCGGGGGTGCGTCGGCCGGTCCCGGCCCACGAAGGGCCGGCAGTCGCCGGGAGGCTGGCGCCGAAGCCGAGAGCGACTCGGCGACGACACCGTTTGCTCGGGACCCGCACGCCCCCACGCGGCGGCGTCCCGAGCAGATCCACGGGAGCGACGGGCCGGGGCCCCGCGGATCTGGCTTGTGGTACGTGGAACTGTTGGCTTGTGTGCTGTGCTGTGTGCGACGACGAAGCTGGGTGCTCGGCAGTTCGGCACGACAAAGTGCACAGTGAGGGATACGCGTGTAGGGCCGCGTTGCGACATGCCGTCCCCCCGGAGGGTGAAACCCAGAACGGCTGTCGTGCTGAACCGAACGTAGCCCGGACGGTTGCTCAGAGTCAACATTGGTCTCTGAGCGTCGATCTCCCGCCGGTGCCCCACCCACCTCGCGAGCGTGGTGTGCCGGGCACGTACGATGTTCCCATGTCTTTTCTCCGCCGTCGCTCCGGACAGCCCGCCGGCCCGGACTTCGACGTGCTCGCGATGGACCCGGGCGACTGGCCCGGTGACTTCGGTGCGGCCATGATGACCGGCCCGGACGGCTCCTGCCAGGGGATTTTCCTGCGCTACGACCTGTTCGGCGGCAGAGGCCCGGCGATGTTCATCGGCAACCTGCCCGAGGGCTCGCCGGCCCGGGACACCGGCGACGAGGTGCCCTTCGAGGTGCGGCAGCTGCTCGCGGCGCTGGAGAACGACGAGCCGGTCGAGTTCGTCTCGGCCGAGGACTTCCCGGTCATGCTCGGGGACGACCTGCTGATCGTGAAGAAGGTCAAGGTCAGCGAGGAGCGGGTGTTCTGCGCGCAGTTCGGGCGCAGCGACGGCGTCCAGGTCACCATCGCGTCCTGGGACCGACCGATTTCGGACGACCTGTATCAACTGCTGAAGCCGCTCCCCTCGGACATGTTCCAGCAGGGCTGACCGACCCCTGCCCGGGGCCCGGACGCCGCTTGACGGTTTCGATCACCGGTTCGTACAGTCGCGAACATGTCGTGCCGTCTCCCGCTGCTGACCCGCCGCAGCTATCTGGACCTGCGGCGCACCGCCAGCGCGGTGTGTCCGGGCCGCTGAGGGGGATTCGTCCCCGTGGCGGCGGGTGCCGGGCCGAGTGCGGTCGGTGCCCCATCCGGGGGCGGGCAGCGACCTGACCTCCGGGGCCGCCCGCCGGTACCGCGCGCCCGTCCGGCGTGCCGCCCGCACCTGCCGAGCCCACGCTGCCGCCCGGAGGCCCCACCGCCATGACGACCACCACCGCCGACCGTTCGCCTGCGGACCGCCCCTCCGCCCCGTTGCGGGGCACGGCGGGACGGTCGGATTCCGGCCAACCCGCATCCGGCCGAAGCGCCGCAGCGGACGCCGCACCCGAAGCACCGGCGACCGGCCAACCCGCATCCGGCCGGACCGCATCCAGCCGGACCGCGGCCGGCGATGCCGCGACCGGCAGCGCCGTCGCCGCCGACGCCGCGCCCGACCGCACGGCGGTCACCGCCGCCCTCGCCGGCCTGCCCCGGGTGGTCGACCTGCTCGCGGCCCGCGCCGAGGAGCACGACCGCGACGCGACCTTCCCGTACCAGGGCATCGAGGCGGTGCACGAGGCCGGGCTGCTGACCCTGACGGTCTCCCGGCGCTACGGCGGGCCGGGCGGCACGCTCGCCGACGTCGTCCGGGTGCTCGCCCAACTCGGGCGCGGGGACGCCTCGGTGGCGGTGGTGACGGCCTTCACGCTGCTCCAGCACGCCGAGCAGGCCCGCCGCGGGGCCTGGCCGACCGCGGGCTACCGGCGGCTGCTCGTCGAGTCCCGGCGCGGGCCTGCGCTGGTCACCACGCTGAGCGCGGAGCCGGGCGGCCGGCCCGGCGAGCTGCCGGGGACGCTGGCCCGACGGGACGGCGACGGCTGGTCTTTGACGGGCCGGAAGACGTACTGCACCGGTGCCGAGGCGCTGGCCTGGATGGCGGTCACCGCGCGGACCGACGAGCCGGAGCCGAGGGTCGGGACCTTCCTGGTCCGCGGCGAGAGCGAAGGGCTGGAGATCGACCCGACCTGGGACCAGCTCGGTCTGCGGGCCAGCGCCAGCCACGACGTGGTGCTGGAACGGGTCCGGGTCCCGGCCGATCTCGCCCTGGGCCTCGGTCCGGCGCGGCCGATGGGTGCGAGGGCGGGTGCGGCGGGCGCGAGGTCGGGTGCGGCGGCGAAGGCGGACGGGCCGGCGGGGGCGGACGCCCAGGAGGCCGGGGCCGCCGAACTCACCCGGGCCTGGCACGACCTGGCGCTCTCCGCGGTGGCGATCGGCGTCGCCCGCGCCGCCGAGGCCTGGCTGGTCGGCTTCCTCAACCAGCGGACTCCGGCCAACCTGACCGAGCCGCTCGGCACCCTGCCGCGCTACCGCTGCGCCCTCGGCGAGATCGAGGCCCAGCTGATCGGCGCCGAGGAGCTGGTGGCGGGCCTGGCGCCCCGGGTGGACCGGGGCGAGCCGGACGCCGTCGCCCGGACCGGCCCCGCCCACCTGCTGGCCACCCGGGCCGCCACCGCGGCGGTCCAGCAGGCGGTGGCGCTCACCGGCAACCCCGGCCTGAGCCGGCGTCACCCGCTGGAGCGCTACCTGCGGGACGTGCTCAGCAGCCGGGTGCACCTGGCCCCGGACGAGGCCGTCCTGGAGGCCGCGGGCCGGGCCGCGCTGGAGCGCGGGGGCCGGCCCTGAGACTCCGTCCTCAGCGGGTGCCGACCGCCGCGCGGACGGCCCGCCGGGCGAGCGCGGCGTCGTCGTAGAGCCGACGGATCATGATCCGCTGCTCCTCGCCGGCGCCCGGCACGTCGTACAGGCGGATCTCCCGCATCAGCACCAGCACCAGGTTGACCAGGAACGCGTCCCGGGCCATCGTGCCGCCGCTCTGCGCGAGTTGGCTGATCTGGCGGCGGGCGGCGGTGTCGCCGGAGAGCACGCTCCACAGCACCGCCAGGTCGTAGCCGGGCAGGTACCAGCCGGCCTGCTCCCAGTCGACCAGCACCGGGCCGGACGGCGCCAGCAGCATGTTGCTGAGCAGGGCGTCGCCGTGGCAGAGCTGGAGCGGGGTGTGGCCGAGGCCGTGCAGCAGGCCGCGAAGGTCGCCGGCGTCCCGGTCGGTGAGCTGGCCCACCGAGTGGTAGCGGGCGACCTCCAACTGGTAGTCCATGCGCGGCTGGAACACGTCGGTCGGCGGCCGCCACAGGTTCAGCGTCCGGACGGCGGTCAGCAGCGCCCGCACCTCGCCCGGGGTGGGCGCGTTGACGGGGTGGCGCTCCCGGGCCGCCGGGCGGCCGGGGACGCGCTCCATGACGAGCACGCAGCGGTCGTGGTCGGCGGCGACCAGCCGGGGCAGCCGCACCGGCGGGCGGTGCCGGACGAACGCCCGGTAGACCGCGACCTCGTGGTGGAAGTCGGCCACCAGCTGCTCGAAGTGCCCGCTGCGCACCGCCTGCGGGGCCAGGCACTTGGCGACCACC
Source organism: Kitasatospora sp. NPDC051702 (assembly GCF_040681575.1). NCBI lineage: Bacteria > Bacillati > Actinomycetota > Actinomycetes > Kitasatosporales > Streptomycetaceae > Kitasatospora > Kitasatospora sp. NPDC051702. Next base: position 40,970 of record NZ_JBFAZB010000043.1, on the reverse strand, counting down.
GGGGCCCGCCCGATGGTGCCCGCCACCAGGATGTGGCGGCTCCCCTCGCGCAGCACCTGGCGCGGGGTGAACGCGGGACATATCCGCGCGACGCTCGCCAGGGCGGCCCGTACCGCCGGGGTCTGCAGCGCCGACGGGTCGATCCGTTCGGGGCCGCCGACCTGGCCGGGCCGGTGCGGCTGGCGCAGCACCCGGCCGTCGGCCTGCCGGGCGAGCGGGACCCGGCCGCCGGCGGGCGGGGCGGTCTCGGGGCCGCGCAGCCCCAGCGCCGTACGGCCGGCCGGGACCCGGGCGTCCGTGGACCGGCCCTCGGTGCCGCGCGGAGCCACCGGGCGGCTCGACGGGGGCACCTGCTTGGGGCCGGGACGGCCGGCGGCTGCGGTGGGGGGGCGCAGCGCGGTGCGGGTCGCGGTCGGCGTGGGGGTCGTCGCTGAGGAGTACATGGGGTGAGGGTGGTCCCTTCCTGTCCGTCGGCGGGTGCGCCCCGCGGTGCGGGGAGGGCCGGTGCCGCGTGCTTCCTGGCGTGACGGCGGCCCTGGCTCGGAGCGGTGGGTGGTGCGCGGGCGCCGGGCACGGACGCGGGGGTCGGGGGACCCCTCCTGCGGCGGTCCGCCCGTCCGCACCCTGGGGAATGCGGTCGGTCGGACTGCCGTGGCCGTGCCCGGCGCCCCCGCGCCACCCGGCCGCGCCACCCCCTCGGGTGAGGACCGGAGGCGTCCCGTGCCACGGACGGGGGACTGCCCCGACGCTGGTGGGACGCCGCCCGACCCTGGGGCGAGGTGGCGCACCCCTACAACACACCCGCCGTGCACTGGCTTAGTAGTCTGGCGGGCCCTGGCGAACGGTGGCGAATGCTCGCCTGGCACTTGCCCGAGCCTCTAGCCTCGAACCAGCCGAGGATCCTGGGGGCTTCATTGAGCAGGGGACCCAACACCCGACTCGCCGACCTGTTCGTCCTGACCGGATGGTCGAAGGGCGAACTGGCACGGCTGGTCAACCGTCGGGGTGCCGCGATGGGACAGCAGCAGCTGTCCACCGACACGTCGAGGGTACGGCGCTGGATCGAGCAGGGGGAGGTCCCCCGCGATCCGGTCCCGAGGGTGCTGGCGGCCGTGTTCACGGAGCGGCTCGGCCGTGTCGTCACCACTGAGGACCTCGGTCTGGAACGACACCGGCCAACCAGGTCCGGAGCGGCACCGTCCGCAGCAGTGCCATGGTCGCCGGATCGAACGGCCGCGGTCCTCACCGAGTTCACGGGAATGGACCTCATGCTGAACCGACGTGGATTGGTGGGCGCGGGCGCCGCGCTCACGGCCGGAACGGTCATCGCCGACTCCCTGAAGGGCTGGCTGGGCGGGGACGCCGTCGCGTACGCGGCCTCGGTGCCCGGACCGCGCCAGGTCATCACCGCCGGCGGTGCCCGCCCGGTGGTGGACGTGTACGACGCGGGCCCGGTCGGGCTCGACGAGGTGGAGTCGCTGGAGCACTCCGTGCAGGTCTTCCGGGCCTGGGACGCGGCCCGCGGCGGCGGGCTGCAGCGCAAGGCGGTGGTCGGTCAGCTCAACGAGGTGGGCGGCCTGTTGACGCACCGGCACGCCGCGGTCGTGGAACAGCGGTTGTGGCTGGTGGCGGCCAACCTGGCCGTGCTCGCGGGCTGGATGTCCCACGACGTCGGCCTGGAGCCCACCGCGCAGCGGTACTTCATGATCGCGGCGGAGGCGGCCAAGGAGGCCGGCGACCGGCCGCGGGCCGGCGAGGCGATCTCGCGGGCCGCCCGGCAGATGGTCCACCTGGGCCGGGCCGACGACGCGATCGACCTGATGGGGGCGGCCAAGGCGGCCGGCGGCCGGGTGCTGCCGAGAACGCGGGCCATGCTCAACACCGTCGAGGCGTGGGCGCACGCCTCGATCGGGCACTCGCAGGACACCTGGCGGCTGCTCGGCGAGGCCGAGGACCTGTTCGCCGAGGACGCTCCGGAGCCGCCGCCGTCCTGGATGCAGGTCTTCGACGAGGCCGAACTGCGCGGCATGCAGGCGCTGGTGCTGCGGACGCTGGCCGAGCACGACCCCTCGGCGGCCCCGCAGGCGCAGCGGCACGCGGAGCGGGTGATCGCCCTGCGGGAGGGCACCGGGCAGCTGCGCTCGGCGCTGTTCGACCGGATCACCCTCGCCTCGGTGCACTGGCTCACCGGCGAACCGGACGCGGCGGACTTCCAGGCGAAGATGGTGATGAACCTGATCGGCCAGAACTCCTCGCACCGGACCTGGGACCGGCTGCGCGAGATGTACCGGCTGACCGCGCGCTACCGGGGGCTGCCGCTGGTGGACGAGCTGCGGGCCGAGCTGGGGCGGGAGCTGCGGGCGGCGGACGCCAAGAACCGGCCGAAGCCGTCCTGAGGAGGCCGTCGTCGGAGGGGCACCCGGCGGGCCCCCGGCGGGAGCGGCCGTCGGGGCTCCCGGCCGGGTCTGCGCGGAAGGACGGGCCTGCGGGGAAGGACGGGCCGGGCCCGGCCGGACGGGTCAGCGCGCCGGTCGGAGCAGCATGCGCAGGGCGGTGACGGTGCCGTCCGCGCCGAGGACGGGCTCGCCCGCGCACTCGACGTCGGCGGGCCGGCCGCCTCCCCGGTGGATCCGCAGGGTGCCGGCGGAGGTACGGCCGTGGATCAGGGCGTCGGTCATCATCCGGCGCAGCAGCGGCCGGTCGGCCTCGGGGAGGCGGTCGGGCAGCCGGTCGAGGCTGAGCGGTCCGTCGCCCGGGTCGCAGCCGAGCAGGAGGTACGCCTCGGCGGTCCAGTGGACGCGGTCGGTGACGAGGTCCCACTCGGCCGAGCCGACGACGTCGCGCGGGCCCGTGTCGCGCTCGCGACCGCGGGGGGAGCGACCGTCCCGGGAACGGCCGTCCTGGGAACGGCCGTCGGGGGAGCGACCGTCCGGGGCGGGGTCGCCCGGGGCGGGGCCGTCGGGGGAGGGAACGTCCTCTTGGCCGAGATCGGGGCCGGACGGCTCCCGTGCCGTGCCGTCCACTCTGCCGTCCGTTCCGCTGTCCGCGTCGCCCGCGTCCCCGGAGCCGCCGTCGTGGGCGGTGCGGTCCGTCGTGCCCGCCGGGGCGCCGTCCACCGTGGCGGTGTCCGGCGGGCGGGCGGCGCCTAAGGGCATGTTCATGACCGGCCCATCGCTCGGGTGCGGCCCGTTCTGCACGGGCTCTCGGGTGGTGAGAAGACTGTCGCACAGCGTGCCCGCCCCTTGCGGGCGATTTGGACAGAACGCAGGCAAAATTCCTCTGGCATATGCCACCCTGGCGGGAGCCTTCGTCGCCCTGTGTGCGGCGGGGGGCCCGAGGCGGTAACCTTCGGTGATTCCGGCGCCCGGGCGCCCACCGCAGTACCGACCAGAGACCCCGGCGACGGAAATCCCGTTGCCACTACGACCGCCGCAACGGATGCTGACCTCATGTTCGAGCCAGTGATAGCACCTAGCGCCAGCCTCCTCGGCCTCCTGCAGCGAGGCCGCGGTGACGGGCAGCTCCACGCGCTGGCCGCCGACCGTACCGAGGCCGTCGCCGCGCTGGAGGAGTGCGTCACCAGGGATCCGCGAGCCGACTGGCAGGTCGAGAGCCGCTCCCTCTACTACGCCCGCCTCTACATGGAGCTGGAGGCGCCCCTCGACGGCATCGAGGACCACCTCCACTCCGCCGAGGACCTCGTGACCGACGACGAGAGCCGCACCGGCCTCGCCCTCTCCGTCCTGGGCCACCTCGCCGCGTACGGCCGGCGCGACGCGCTGCTGATGCTGCGCGAGTACGCCGCCACCGGCGCGAACTGGTCCTGGGCCCTCGACGAGCTCGCGCTGCGCGACGACGACCGCGGCCTGCTGCTGCTCGGCACCGCGGTGCTGGACCACTTCGCGCCGGGCCCCGAGGGCGACGCCGAGCTGCGCGAGTTCATCCGCAACGCGTACGAGCCCCGGCCCTGGCGGCTGTGGGCGGCCTACCACCCGAGAGTGGCCGCGGCCAGCGAGCAGTCCCCCTTCGACCTCTGGCAGCGCCAGCTCAACCGCGGCGGCGTGACCCCGGGCTGGTCGACCGCCGACGTGCTGGCCTGGGCCGACCAGGGCGACCTCGGCGGCCTCGGCGCCGGCGCCTTCCTCGGCCGCCCCGAGGGCCGGCCCGAGCCCGCCGCCGACCCGTCCGCCCCCGACGCCGTGGACCGCCGCGCCGCCGCGGCCGCCCGCTGCCTGACCGCCGTCGTCCGGCCCGAGGACCGCCCCCTCCTGCTGGAGACCGCCCGCGACGGCCTGCCCGGCGCCCGCCGGGCGGCCCTGCGCTACCTCGTCGACCAGCGGGACTCGGCCGCCGTCGAGCTGATCGAGGCCGCCGCCGCCGACGTGGACGACCGGGTCGTGCGCGCCGCCCTGGAACTGCTCGGCCGGATGCGCGGCCCCGAGGTGCTGGCGCAGGCCCGCCGCTGGGCCGACCCGGCCACCGGCGGCGCCGACAGCGCGCTCGGCGAGGCCGCCGTCAAGCTGCTCGCCGACGCCGGGGAGCCGGCCGACGCGCCGCTGGTCGTCGACGGGCTGCGCCGCTGGATCTCGGTGCGCGGGGTCAGCGGTACCGGGCTCGGGTCGCTGGTCGACGGTGCGGGGCGGCTGGCCGCCGCCGACGCCGTGCCCGTCCTGCGCCACATCTACGGCGAGGCCGCCTCCTCGGAGCTGCGCGGTCGCGCCGCCCGGGCGCTCGCCGCGACCGACGTGCACTTCCCGGAGGGCCCCGCCGTCGAGTGCCTCTGGGACTGCGAGGAGTCCACCCGCGAGCTCGCCGCGCGCCACGTCGCCACCACGGGCGACGCGCGCGTGCTGGAGCGCCTGCGCCGGCTCGCCGCCGACCCGGCCGAGGAGGCCGAGGTCCACGCCGCCGTCCGCGGCCGGCTGACCGCCGGTTAGCCACCCGGTCCGACGGGCCGTGGGCCGGACACCTCGAAACGGTGTCCGGCCCACGGTCGTTCCCGGGTGCGGGTGCGGGTGCGGGTGCGGGTGCGGGTGCGGGTGCGGGTGCGGGTGCGGGTGCCGGGTGCCGGTGGCCCCCCTCCGCCGCGCCCGGGCCTCCGCAGCCGTTCCCGTTCGGTCGCCCGCGGGTCGCTCCCGGGTGTTTTTCTGAAACGCCGTTCTACTTCACCACGCCCGCGTCCGGGGCCAGGACGCCGCCGGCCACCAGTCCGATGATCAGGACGCCGAGCAGCACCCGGTAGACCACGAACGGCAGGAAGCTGTGGTGCGAGATGTACTTGAGGAACCAGGCGATCGCCGCGTAGCCGACCGCGAACGCGATCAGGGTGGCCAGGACGGTCGGCCCCCAGGCCGGGGCCGGCCCCTCGCCGATCTTGAACAGCTCCAGCGCCCCCGAGGCCAGCACCGCCGGGATCGCCAGCAGGAAGGAGTAGCGGGCCGCCGCTTCCCGGCTGTAGCCGAGCAGCAGGCCCGCGCTGATCGTGCCGCCGGAGCGGGACACCCCGGGGATCAGCGCGAGCGCCTGGGCCAGGCCGTAGACGCCCGCGTGCGGCAGGGTCAGCTCGGTGATCGGCCGGGCGTGCCGGATCGCGCGGGTGCGGTCGGCGAGGGCCAGGATCACGCCGAACACGATCAGCGTGGTGCCGATGATCCGCAGGTCGCGCAGGTGGGTCTCGATGGTGTCCTGGAACAGCTTGCCGAGGATCCCGATCGGCAGGGTGCCGATGATCACGAACCAGCCCATCCGGGCGTCCGGCTCGGAGCGCAGCGCCGGGCGGAACAGTGACAGCGTCCAGGTCCGCACGATGGCGGCGATGTCCCGGCGGAAGTAGATCAGCACCGCGGTCTCGGTGCCGAGTTGGGTCACGGCGGTGAAGGCCGCGCCCGGGTCGTCCCAGCCCAGGAGGGCGGAGAAGACCCGCAGGTGGGCGCTGGAGGAGACGGGCAGGAACTCGGTCAGCCCCTGGATCAGGCCGAGCACGGCCCCGTGGAACCAGTCGATCACCGGACACCCGTCCGGGGTATCCGTGGGTCGTCGTACATGTGGGGTCCTCGCAGGTCGGTACGGGCGTACGGGCATGCCGCGGCGCTCGCCCCCGGCATGCGGACGACCGTGCCCGCCCGTCCCTCGGGTCGCGCGCGGGCCCGGCGCGCGGCCGATGGTACGGGGTCAAAGTGACGACTTGCCGTTCACCTGTTCGGCGGACCCTCCGGAGGCTCGGTGGACGGCCTGGCGAGGACCCAGGTGCGGTCCGCGGTCAGGTAGCGCTCGACCGTCAGGCCGGCCTCCGCCAAGGCCTGTTCGAACGCCGCCGTGCTGAGCGGACGGGCCAGGAAGGTCTGCGTCCAGCGGCCGCCCGGGAACTCGTACTCGGCGAGCACGGAGTTGACGCCGTCCCCGACGGGGGTGGCGGAGAGGATCCGGCCCCACCCGTCCCCCAGCCGGCGCTCCCGCGGCACGGTGCGGTGCCAGTCCTCGCCCTCGCGCTGCACCAGCACGCAGCCGTCCTCGGCGACGTGGCGGCGGCAGGTCTCCAACAGCCCCTGGCGGACCGCAGGGTCGCCCGCGTGCACCAGGAAGGAGCCGAGCAGCACCACGTCGAAGCGCTCGCCGAGGTCCAGCCGCTCGATCGGGCTGCGCACGGTGCGCACGTCCGGGCGCACCCGCGCCAGCATCTCGGCGGACTCGTCGACCGCGGTCACGGCGAAACCCCGGTCGGCCAGCGGGTGCGTCACCCGGCCGACGCCGCAGCCCAGTTCGAGGAGGGTGGCGCCGGCCGGCACCGCGGCCCCGATCACGTCGGGCTCGTCGCGGACGGGCAGCAGTGACCACATCTCGACCGCGCAGCCGTCCGGGGTGATCGCGCCGGGGCCGGTGCCGTCGTACCCCGGGCGCCGCGCGTCGCCCGCCTGCGTGCCGACACCGCGCGCCTGCCCGTCGTGGCCCGTCCGTCCGTCGTGGCCGGTCTGTCCGACGTCGCTCGTCCGCTCGTCGTCGTCCGGATTCCTGCCGTCGCCGCTCTCCGTGCCGTTGCCCATCGGGCCATCGGAGCACGCGCGGCGTGGCGGGGGAAGGGGAGGGCGACCGGCCGGGGCGGGTTTCGGTCAGTCCGTCAGTGCACCCTCGAGTTCGGCCAGGGTGGCGCGCAGCCAGGCGAGTTCGGCCTCGCTGGTGGCGCGGGCGATCAGCAGCAGCCCGCGCCGGAACGGGTCGGTGAACTCCTCGGCGCCGACCGGGCGGTCCCCGTCGTAGAAGAAGCTGGCCGGCTCGGTGAGGAAGGCCAGCCGTCGGTGGAGCACCGCGGCCTGGGCGGCGGGGTCGTCGAGGTGGCGCAGGAAGGCGAGCAGGGTGAACCAGCGGTTCTCGTCGCTGATGTCCAGCGCCTCGGGTTCGCGCAGCCGTGCCAGCAGGGCGCCGCGGCCCTCCTCGGTGAGGTGGAGGGTGTGCCGCGGGGCGGCGGCGCTGCCGGGCTCGGTGACGCGGACCAGCAGGCCGTCGGACTCCAGGCGCTTGATCGCCGGGTAGAGCGTGCCGTCGCTGATCGGGCGGACGTGTCCGGTGAGCGCGGCGAGGTGGCGGCGCAGCTGGTAGCCGTGCAGCGGGCGGTCGTAGAGGAATCCGAGGATCGCGAGCTTCAGCATGGGGCCACTCTCTCAGACCCGTCCCTCGGGGCATCGGTATATCGCTTCCAGGGTACCTCGTTGTCGAGGTATGGTCTCGATGGTCCGAGTCGAACGACGTCCCGCGTCGAGCGACGTCCGGCGTCGGAGCTGTTCCGAGTCGAACGACGTCCCGCGTCGAAGGAGGAGTCCCGTGCTGCGCCACGCCCCCGTCACCCCGAACGGCGACCTGATCCGCTGGGTCGAACTGCCGGGAGCCGAACCCGCCCGGCTCTACCTGCACGGCCTGGGCGCCAGCTCGCCCGTCTACTTCGCGGCCGCGGCGGCCCACCCGGTGCTCGCCGGTCGCCGCTCCCTCCTGCTCGACCTGCTCGGCTTCGGCATCAGCGACCGTCCCGCCGACTTCGGCTACACCCTGGAGCAGCACGCGGACGCCGTCGCGGCCGCGCTGGCCGCGGAGGGGCTCACCGGTGTGGAGGTGGTCGGCCACAGCATGGGCGGCGCGGTCGCCGTGGTCCTCGCCCACCGGCACCCGCGGCTGGTCTCGCGGCTCCTCCTGGTCGACGCCAACCTGGACCCCGCCGCCCCCGGCCCGCGGCCCGGCGGCAGCGGGATCGCGGGCTTCACCGAGGAACAGTTCCTGGCCGGCGGCCGGGAACTGGTCGCCGAGCGGGTCGGCCCGTCCTGGTGGTCGACGATGCGCCTGGCCGGGCCCGAGGCGCTCCACCGCAGCGCCGTCCACCTGGCCCGGGCGACCACCCCCACGATGCGCGAACTCCTGGTCGGCCTCGACCTCCCGCGCACCTACCTCCACCCGCAGGCCGACGGGGAGCCGCGCGACGCCGACGGGCTCCGGGCGGCCGGTGTCCGCGTGGTGGCCGTTCCGGACTGCGGGCACAACATCATGCTCGACAACCCGGAGGCCTTCGCCGACGAGGCCGCGGTGGCGCTCGGGCTCGACCCCGCCGCCGGCCCCGGCCCCCGCTGAGGGCCCGGACTCGGCCCCGGCTCAGGGCTCGTAGCGTGAAGGCGTGACGAGACCGATGACGGGAATCGAGGCCCCGCCCGCGCTGGCCGCCTCGCTAGACCGGTTCCTCGGGCCGGCCGGGCGGGCCTGGGCCGCCGGACTCCCGGCCCTCGCGGACGGCCTGCTGGACCGCTGGGAGCTGCGCCCGGACGGCCCGGCGGCACACGGCGCGGTCGGGCTGGTCCTGCCGGTGCTGCGGGCCGACGGCAGCCCCGCGGCGCTCAAGCTCCAGCCGGTGGACGAGGAGACGGCCGGCGAGCCGCTCGCCCTCCGCACCTGGGCGGGGTGCGGCGCCGTCCGGCTCCTCGGCCACGCGGAGGACTCCGGGGCGATGCTGCTGGAACGGCTCGACGCGGGGCGGTCGTTGCTCGACGTGCCGGACGAACGCGCGGCGCTGCGCGCGCTCGCCGAGCTGCTGCGGGAACTGACGCAGCGTCAGGCTCCGTCGGGTCTGCGCACGCTGGCCGAGGTCGCGGACGACGTGCTCGCCCGGGCCCCGGCCGCGGTCGCCGCCCTCGCCGACCCGGTCGAACGGGGGCTGCTCGCCGGCTGCGCCGCCGCCCTGCGCGAGGCCCGCGCCGAACCCGGCGACCGCCTGCTGCACTGGGACCTGCACTACGGCAACGTGCTCGCGCCGCTCGACGGCGCGGACCGCGGCGACTGGCTGGCCATCGACCCCAAGCCGCTCGCCGGACACCCCGGCTTCGAGCTGCTCCCGGCGCTGCGCAACCGCTGGGACGACGTGGTCGCCACCGGCGATGTCCGGCGGGCCCTGCGGCGGCGGTTCGACCTCCTGACCGAGGCGCTGGCGTCCGACCGGCAGGCGGCCGCGGCCTGGACGCTAGGGCGGGTGCTGCAGAACGCGGTGTGGGCGGCCGAGCAGGGCGAGGCGGCATTGGACCCGGCGCAGCGGGTCCTCGCGGAGCTGCTGTCGGGGCGCTGACCGGACCCCCGTCCGTTGCGGCAGTGCCCCGTCTCGGCGCCAGCCTCACCGCTCCTGCCTCAGCCTCCCCGCGTCACTGCTCCCGCGTCACTGCTCCCGCGTCACTGCTCCCGCGTCACCGCTCCCGCAGTGGTGCGAAGCGCAGCGGCGTGCCGGGCCGCGCCTGGGCGGCGGCGGCCAGGTCGGCGGTCGGGACGACCCCGATCACGGGGTAGCCGCCGGTGGTCGGGTGGTCGGCCAGGAAGACCACCGGCTGTCCGTCCGGCGGGATCTGCACGGCGCCCAGCACCATTCCCTCGCTGGGGAGTTCGCCGGTCCGGACGCGGGCGACGGCCGGGCCCTCGGTGCGCAGGCCGATCCGGTTGCTGGCGGCCGCGACGCGGTACCCGTCGCAGCCCAGCCGGGTGACGGCCGCCGGTGCGAACCAGTCGGCGCGCGGGCCGAGTCGCAGACGCAGCACCAGTTCGGCCGGGGGAGCGGGCAGCGGCACCAGGTCCGGCCGGGCGCCGGGGGTCGGGGGAGGGCCGACGGGCAGCCGGTCCCCGGCGGCCAGCGGGGCCGGGCCGAGCCCGGAGAGCAGGTCCGCCGAGCGGCTGCCGAGGACCGCCGGGACGGCGACCCCGCCCGCCACCGCCAGGTATCCGCGCACGCCGGCGGTCGCCGGGCCGACCTCGACGAGGGCGCCGGCCGGCACCGCGACCGGGGCGCCCCACGCGGCGGCCCGCCCGTCGACGCGCACCGGGGAGGGGGCGCCGGTGACGGCGACGACCACCGGCCCGAGGGCGCGCAGCGCGACCCCACCGAGCGTGGTCTCCAGGCCGGCGGCCTCCGGGCCGTTGCCGACCAGCCGGTTCGCGGCCCGCAGCGCAGGCTCGTCCAGCGCCCCGGCCCGGGGCACCCCGAGGTGGGCGACACCGCGCCGCCCGAGGTCCTGCACGGTGGTCAGCGGCCCGGGCCGCACCACCAGGAGCCCGTTCGCCGGATCCGTCGCCGGTGCCCGTGTCACGTCCCCGCTCCCTCCCTACGCCCGTACCGCGGTGAACCGCACCCGTACGCCCGGGGCCAGCAGCGCCGCCGGTTCGCGCCCGGTGTCCCAGAGCGTCAGCGCCGTCCGCCCGAGCAGCTGCCACCCGCCGGGGGAGGATCGCGGGTAGACGCCGGTGTACGGGCCGGCCAGGGCGACCGACCCGGCCGGGACGGCGCTGCGCGGGGTGGCCCGGCGGGGCACCCCGTACCGCGGCGGCAGGCCGGTGAGGTAGCCGAAGCCGGGGGCGAAGCCGCAGAAGGCGACCACGTACGCGGGCGAGGTGTGGATCCGGACGGCCGCTTCCTCGGACACCCCCCACAGGGTGGCGACCTCGGCGAGGTCGGCGCCGTCGTACACGGTCGGGACCTCCACCGGCGGGCCGCTCGTCGCGGCCGCGGCCGTCGGCCGGGCGGTGCGCAGCAGGGCGGTCACCGCGTCGATGTCGGCCACGCCGTCCAGCAGTACGGTGCGGGCGGCGGGCACGATCTCCTCCACCGCGTCGAGTGCGCCGGGGGCCTCGCCGGCCTGCCGTTCGCGCAGCCAGCCGTACAGCGCGGCGACCGCGGCCTCGTCGGCGAGCTCGACCAGCAGGGACCGCTCGCCGACCCGGCGCACCGTGGCGGGCGCCGTCACGTGAACGCCTCCACCCGGACCCCGGCGGAGGCCAGCGCGCCGCGGATCCGCCAGGCGAGCTGTGCGGCGCCGGGGGTGTCCCCGTGCACGCACAGGGAGCGGGCCTCCACGGAGATCCGTTCGCCGCCGACGGCCTCGACCGAGGCGTCCCGGGCGATGCCGACGGCGCGGGTGATCACCGCTTCGGGGTCGTGCACGACGGCGTCGGGCTCGCGGCGCGGGACGAGGGTGCCGGCCCAGGTGTACGCCCGGTCGGCGAAGGCCTCGGTGACCACGGGCAGTCCGACGCCCTCGGCGACGGCGAGCAGCCGCGAGCCGGGCAGGCCGAGCACCGGCAGCGGCCCGTCGCAGACGGCCCCGGCCCGTAGCACGCCGGCGACGACGGCCTCGGCCTGTTCCGAATCGGCGACCACGCGGTTGTAGAGGGCGCCGTGCGGTTTGACGTAGGAGACCCGGGAGCCGGCGGCCCGGGCGAAGACCTGGAGGGCGCCGATCTGGTACGCGATCTCGTCGGCCAGCTCCTCCGGTGGGACGTCCATGGCGCGCCGGCCGAAGCCGGCCAGGTCGCGGTAGGAGACCTGGGCGCCGATCCGGACGCCGCGTTCGGCGGCCAGCGCGCAGACCCGGCGCATCGTGGACGGATCCCCCGCGTGGAAGCCGCAGGCGACGTTGGCGCTGGTCACCACGGACAGCAGCGCCTCGTCGTCGGTCAGCGTCCAGCGTCCGAACCCCTCACCGAGGTCCGCATTGAGATCGATCACCGCATCGGCCACGCCCGTCCGCCTCCCAGCAGCTGTTGAGCCAGATGGTAGGGCCTGCGGATGAAGGCCGTTGCCCGTGACCCGGGCCCCCGGCGGGCGCCCCGGCGTGCGGGCCCGCCGCGCACGCCCCGGGACGGCTCCGACTCAGCCCGCGGCCACCGGTCCCCGGAAGGAACGTTCCAGCGGGCGCAGGGCCCGCAGCACGATCAGCAGGGGGATGACACCGATGACCCCGAACGACATGTCGATGAATCGCCAGGCGAGCGGGATGCCCCGGATCGGGCCGCAGACCAGGGCCAGCGGGATGACGGCGCCGCAGGCGAGCACCGCCCAGCGGATCACCCAGACGTTGCGGACCGGGTCCTTGATCGGGCCCCAGAAGGCGGCGGCGATGACCAGGTGGGCGAAGGCCAGCCAGTCCGTGCCGTAGGCGAGGAAGGGGTAGCGGGCGTCGGTCTCGGCCACTCCCGTGCGGACCCGCTCGATCCAGTCCAGTGCGCCGGGCACGCGCTCGACCAGCGGGGCGGCCGGTCCGCTCGCGAGGTCGGCCAGCCAGCGGGTCTCGGCCACCAGGGGGAAGGCCGTCAGGCCGCTCAGCACCAGGCAGACCACGAAGGTCCGGAGCCACCGCCGGACCCGCCGCAGTGCCGCCGCGGTCTCGGTGCCCGGCGCGGTGCCCGTCGCGCGGTCCGTGCCGTGGTCCCGCTCGCTCTCCATGGTGCGAACCTCCAGGTCGAAGGGCAGACGGGGCCGTGTCCCGACTGTGCGGAACCGACTCTAGACCTTCGATTTGAACGCGTTCAACTCGGCCCCGCGCCCCGCGGAAGGGTCCCGGCGTCCCGCCGACCCGGACCGCGGGCCCGCCGCAGGGCGCCCAGCCCCGACCGGCTGCCCACCCCCGACCGGCTGCTGACCGCCGACGGCTGCCGACCGCCGACCGGCCGGCCCCGGACGCGACGGTGCCCGGACGCCGAAGCGCCCGGGCACCGGGGGAGGCGGTCGCCGCGGCTACGCGGTGTACGTGTAGGTCACCGGGGCGCTGGTGCCGCCCGCCGTGGTCACCGTGACGCCCACCGGACCGGGCCCCGCCGCCGCCGGCGCGGTGGCCGAGCAGAAGGACGGTCCGCAGGAGACGTGCGCGGCCGGCACCCCGCCGAACGCGACCGTCCCGTAGGTCAGGTTGCTCCCCTGGAGGTAGACCTGGGTGCCGCCGGCGGCCGGGCCGCTGGTGGTGGTCAGGTTGGTGACCGCCGGGGCGGCCGGCGGCGGGGGCGGGGCGCCCGTGTAGTCGAAGGTGACCGGCGCGGTGGCCGTGCCGCCGGGCGTGACCACCGAGACGGGCACGCTGCCGGAGCCGCCCGGGGTGGTCACCGTGCACGCGGTGTCGGTGCAGCCGCCGCCCGCCGGGACGCCGCCGACCAGCACCATGCCGTGCGCCAGGTTGCTGCCGTTGACGGTGACGGCGGTGCCGCCCGCGCCCGGACCGGTGGTGGTGCCGAGGCCGGTGACGGCGGGGGCGGCCTGGGTGGTCGGCGGCTGCGGGCCGGTGCCGAGCAGGTAGGTCGACACGTGGCCGGTCGGGTCGGTGTCGTTGGGGTTGCCGACCGTCACGGTGATCGGGCCGGTGGCCGGCGCCGTCCCGTTGGTGGCGACGTAGACCTTCATGAAGTTGCTGACGCCCGGCTTGCGGGTGCCGGTGAAGACGGCCTCCAGGTGCCGGCCGTCGGGCGAGACGGTCTCGGTGAAGGTGTAGTCGTACGGGGTGTTGTAGAAGGCCGCGCCGCTGGTGGTGACGCCGGGCGGCAGGTCGACGGTGAGGTGGGTGGGACCGGTGAGGTCGGCGGTGCCGGCCGAGGTCCAGGTGACGGAGAAGTTGGTGCTGTCGTGCGCGAAGATCGGGTAGTTGCCCGCCTGCGACACGGTGACGTGCTGGGCCGAGGCCGAGCGGACGGCGGCCGGGGCGGCGGTGGCACCGGCGGCGCCGGCGGCGAGGGTGGTCACGGACAGCGCGGCGGCGAGGCCCACTTTTGCCAGTCGGGTGATCATAGGCCGATCATCACCGAACTACCGCGCCGCCCTCACGGTTTTCTCGAATGCCGGTTCGAGAATGGCGAAATCCCGTTCCGAATTGGCTCTGCGCGCCACCCGTGGCCTGCCGCTGCGCCCGCCCGCAAGGCTCGTTTCGGTCGATGTCGGTGCGAACCTCTAATCTTGTCCACCGTGACCGCCATCGCTGACCCGCCCACCGAGCACGGCACCCGGCCGCCCGCCGGGCCCGCCGCCGCCCGGCCCGCGCCCGGCCCCGCCGCCGACGAGGGCCTGGCCCGCCGGCTCAAGGCGCTGGCCTGCACCGCCCCGCTGCACGACCTGGACAACCGCAAGGTCAACCTGGCCGGCGAGTACGGCGGCTACGCGATGGCCGAGGTCGGCCTCGCCGCGATCGACCTGGTCACCCTGCACATGGACTTCGACACCGGCGCCGACCGCGACATAGTGCTCGCCCGGCTGCTGCCCAGGGTCGCCGCCCAGGCCGTCGGCCGGCCCGGCACCGAGCACGAGCGGGTCGCCCGCTGGGTGCTGGAGTCGCTGATCAACGTCGGCAGCGTGGACCGCGGCTTCCGCGCCGTCTACGGCACCTTCGGGGCGGACGGCGAGTACGTCCGGCGCGACTACGACTTCAAGCTGATCGAGGAGGTGCCCGGCCCCGACGGCGGCGTCTACCTGCGCACCACCGACGAGGCGGTGAACGTCCTCGTCGGCGCGCTCGACACCGACGTCACCTCGGCCCAGATCGCCGCCGAGGTCAAGCTGGAGGTGCTGATCCGCCGCGGCCGGCTGGCCGACGCCCAGCTCGCCGCCGAGCAGGCCCGCTACCGCACCGTCCAGTACGCCGAGACGCTGCGCCGCGCCCTCGACGCCACCCGCCGCAACGTCCGCGCCGTCGACTGGATGCGCGCCGTCCCCGACCTCATCGACGAGGCGCTGGACCACATCGCCGACCGCTACCGGCACGAGAACGCGATTCTCACCAACATCCGCAAGGCCCGCGACGAGGCCGAGGAGCCGGAGCACAAGCGCCGCGCCGCCGAGCTCGTCGACATCGTCAAGGACTGCATCCGCCGCCACACCCAGCTGCAGACCCGGCTGCTGGAGGCCGGCCCGCTGTTCCGCGCCGAACAGGACCGGCAGGCCTTCGCCACCCCGGGCGCCCGCAGCGGCATCGACCTCTACGGCCAGCTGCTCGCCCCCGTGCTGCGGCTGCCGCTCGAACAGGCCGTCCGCCCCACCGACGCCTTCTTCGCCCGCGGCACCGGCCTGCGCACCCCCGCCTCCGTCCGGGTCGCCGACCTGGTCGACCTGCTGCTCACCCCGCCGGTCGAGCGCGAGCACCTCGGCGCCGAACTGCCCGACCCGGACCTCGTCGCCACCCCGGACGACAGCCGCTTCTCCGAAGCCCAGCTGGAGGCGGCCCTGGTCCTGCTGGACCTGCCCGCCGACGCCCCGCGCCGGCTCTCCGGCCTGCTCGCCGAGGCCCGCGAACAGGACCGCGAGCTGCCCTACCTGGTCGCCCTGCTCGCCGTCCACGCCGCCAGCCCACCGGTCGGCACCGCCTACCGCCAGGGCGAGGAGCGGCTGCTGTTCGCCGTGGACGACGGCACCCCGCTGCAGGACGAGGAGTTCGGCGGCGCCGACCTGATCGTCGGCAGCGCACTGCTGGACGCGGCCGGCATGGCCGCCGACCGCAAGGACGCCGGCTGAGCGGCCGGCCCCCGTCGACCGCCCAGGCCCCGCCGCCCGCGCCCCGGACCGCCCCGGCGACGGCCCCCCGTCCCGGAACCCGACGCACCACCCGAACCCGATGCACCGCCCGTACCCGACGCACCACCCGCGAGGAGCACCGCCCGTGACGACCCACCACGACACGTCCTGGGCGGCCGAGACCGAACCCGCGGCCCCCACGCCGATCACCCCCGCCGACGTCGCCGACGCCGCCCGGCTGGTCTCCTTCGGCCTGCAGGCCAAGCTGCTCCCCGCCCGCGACGCCGAGTACGCCGAACTCGTCCGCCGCCACCGCGAGGACCCGCCGTTCGCCCGGCTCGCCGACGCCGTCGCGACCGGCATGGGCCTGGTCGTCCTGGAGGTCTCGCCGCGCGCCGGCATGGCCGTCGCCGCCGCCGAGGACTCGCTGTTCGCCGTCCGGATGGGCGACTACTCGCGCCGCGCCGCCTCCGAGTCCACCGACCGGTTCCTGCACGGCCTGGCCCACCTCGCCGTCGCCGCGATGGCCTTCCCCCGCCCCGAGGACCTCGCCGACGACGGCTACCTCGGCCGGATCACCGTCAACGGCGTCGACGCCTTCGTCCGCCAGGCCTGCCGCCGCCTCGAGGAGCAGGCCGACGCGGAGGGCGCCAACACCGACCCGCAGTCCGACGCCCCCGGCCTGGAGGCCGCCTGGCGGGTGTGGGCCCGGCGCACCGCCACCGGCGCCACCAAGGACGCCCGCCGGCTCTCCGGCTCGACCACCGGCATCGTCGCCAAGGCCGTGATGTTCCTGGTCGACTCCGGCTTCCTGCAGAAGGTCGCCGACGACGCCGGCGGCACCTACCGCACCACCGCCCGCTACCAGCTCCAGGTCCGCGACCTGGCCGGCAGCGCGGCGATGGCCGAACTGCTCGACCTCGGCGTCGTCCCCGTCTCCGACGGCACCGCCAGCCTGCTGCCCCCGGACACCGGCGACGAGCTGGTCGCCGACGCCGGCCTGCCGTTCCACTCGCTCTGACGCCCCCTCCCACCACCCTCACGGAGAACCGCCGCACATGTACGAGCTCAACCGGGTCCGCCTCTACTCGATCGGACCGGCCGGCGCCCGATACGCCGACACGGTGCTCGACCTGCGCGGCGTCGGCGAGCCCGTCGCCGACCCGGCCCCCCAGCAGATCGGCCTCTTCGGCGAGGACACCGACGGCCCGGTCCGCCGCCCCGCCCCGGCCGGCGTGCTCTTCCTGGAGAACGGCGGCGGCAAGTCCGTCCTGCTCAAGCTGATCTTCTCGGTCATGCTCCCCGGCCACCGCAACACCCTCGGCGGCGCCAGCTCCGGCGTGCTGCGCAAGTTCCTGCTCGCCGACGACTGCGGCCACGTCGCCCTGGAGTGGCAGCACACCGTCACCGGCGAGTTGATCGTGGTCGGCAAGGTCAGCGAGTGGCGCGGCCGCCAGGTCTCCTCCGACCCGCGCAAGTTCGCCGAGACCTGGTACTCCTTCCGCCCCGGCCCGGGCCTCACCCTGGACTCGCTGCCGGTCGCCGAACGGGTCAGCCTGGCCGGTGACCAGAAGGTCCGCGGCCGCCGCCGCACCATGAAGGGCTTCCGCGACGCCCTCACCGAGGCCGGCAAGGCCCACCCCCACCTCGACCTGGTCTTCGAGGACGGCCACGACCGCTGGACGGAACACCTCGGCGAGCTCGGCCTCGACCCCGAACTCTTCCGCTACCAGCGCGAGATGAACGCCGACGAGGGCGAGGCCGCCGGCCTCTTCGCGGTCAAGCACGACAGCGACTTCACCGACCTGCTGCTGCGCGCCGTCACCGACACCCGCGACACCGACGGCCTCGCCGACCTCGTCCACGGCTTCGCCGCCAAGCTCGGCCGCCGCGCCGAACTCACCGCCGAACGCGACTTCACCGCCGGCTCGCTGGACCTCCTGGAACGCATCGTCGAGGCCACCGGCGCCCGCGAGACCGTCCGGGAGGCGCACCGCACCGCCGAGCGCCGCACCCGCCGCCTCGCCCACGCGCTCACCTCCCGCGCCGCCGCCGAACGCGACCGCGCCCAGGACCTCGCCATCGAGGTCGCCGCCGCCGCGGGCGCCGTCACCGCCGCCGAGGCCGACCGCACCCGGCACACCCTGATCACCGCCGAACTCACCCACCGGCACGCCACCCTGGGCCTCACCGCGGCCACCACCGAGGCCGCCGCGCTGCGCCGCGAACTCATCGAGGCCCGCACCCTGCACTCCGCCTGGCAGGCCGCCGAGGCCGTGCTGCGCCAGCGCGCCGCGGCCGACCGGGTCGCCCGGGTCGCCGTCGCCATCCGCGAGGCCGAACTCGACGCCGCCCCCGCGCTCGCCGCCCGCGCCCGCGCCGCCACCGCCCTGGCCCGCGCCCTGGAGGCCGCCGCCGCGGCCGCCGAAGGCCGCGCCGACACTGAGGAACAGCGCGCCGGGGAGCTCCAGGAGGACGGCGCCAAGGCCCAGTCCGACGCCACCGAGGCCGCCACCGCGGCCCAGAAGGCCCGCAGCGAGGCCGAGCACCTGCGCCAGCGCCTCGCGGAGGTCGAACAGGAGACCGCCGCCGCCGTCGAGGCCGGCTTCATCGACGCCGACGGCGACGTCGATCCGGCCCGCGCCGCCCTGCACGCCGCCGACGTCGAGAAGGCCGCCTGCGCCGCGCTCGCCCAGGCCCGCGCCGCCGCCGAGGCCGGCGCCACCCGGCTGCGCGAGGCCGCCGCCGCCACCGGCCGCGCCGAGCTCGCCGCCGAACGCGCCGGGGACGCCCGCCGGGCCGCCGACCGGGCGCTCGCCGCCGAACGGCGCACCGCCGCCCTGCTCGCCACCGAGCAGCGCCTCGCCGACCTGCTCTCCCTGACCCCCGCCCCCACCGAGTGGAACGAGGACGGCGCGGGCGTCGAGGAGGACGCCGGCTTCCTCACCCCCGACGTCCTGGACCGCAACGCCGAGTACCTGCGCGAACTCCTCGACGAGTCCATCGCCACCGCCGAGCGCACCCTGTTCGACCTGCGCACCGCCGCCGCCGACGACTCCCGCATCCTCGCCGCCCTCGGTGACGGCGGCCTGCTGCCGCCCGGCCCGGACGTCCTGGCCACCGTCGAGTACCTCGCCGAGCACGGCATCCCCGCCCTGCCCGGCTGGCGCTACCTCGCCCAGTCCGTCGACCCGGCCGACCACGAGGCGATCCTCGCCGCCCGGCCCGAACTCGTCGACGGCGTCGTGGTCACCGACCCGAGCTCGCTGGAGCGCGCCCGCGAGGCCCTGCAGGCCGCCGCCCTGCTGCCCCGCTCCACCGTCGCGGTCGGCGCCGCGGCCTCGCTGATCGCCCCGATCACCGACCAGCCCGCCTTCTTCCTGGTGCCGCCGAACCCGGCCATGCACGACGAGTCCGCCGCGGACGGCGAGCGCCGCGAGCTGCGCGCCCGGGCCGGCGCCCGCGAGGAGCACATCCGCGAACTCGCCGCCCGCCTCGGCGCCGACCGGGCCCTCGCCGCCCGCCTCGCCTCCTGGCACGCCTCCTGCCCGCCCGGCACCCTCGCCGAGCTCGCCGCCGCCGCCGGGGCCGCCCGTGAGCACGCCGAGCAGGCCGCCGCCGCCCTCGCCACCCTGCGCACCGACCACGACGAGGCCGAGACCGACCACGCCGTCGCCGCCGCCGCCCACGAGGAGCACAGGGAGAGCGCCCAGCGCGCCCGGCGCCGCGCCGACGCCCTCTCCGGCCTGGCCTTCCGGCTGCGCGAACGCCCGACCTGGGCCCGCCGCCAGCGCGAACTCGCCGAGGACGCCGCCGAGTGCGACCGCCGCCAGGCCGTCTGCGCCGAGCGCGCCCGCACCTGCGACGAGGACCGCCGCGCCGCCCAGCGCGCCGCCGACGACGCCCGGCGCACCGCCCGGACCCTGCGCGCCGAGCGCGCCGAGATCCCCGCGGCCGAGCAGACCGACGAGCCCGCCGATGCCGCGCCCGCCGCCCTGCCCGCCCTGCGCGAGGCCTACCGCGCCGCCTCCCAGCTGTACGAGAAGGTCGGCGTCGGCGCCGACCTGCGCGCCGAGCAGGCCCGCGCCGAGGGCGACGAGGCCGCCGCCGCGACCGAACTCGACCGCCTCACCAACAAGGTCCGCACCCGCGCCGAGGAGCTCCTCGGCAGCCCCGACGGCGCCGACGGACCGGCCCGCCAGGCCGCCGCGGCCCGCGCCGAGGACCTGGTCGCCACCATCGAGGCCCGCTCCGCCGCCGCCAGCGAGCAGCTCGGCCGGCTGCGCGGCGAGGCCGAGCGCTCCGCCCCCGCCGACGGCGAGGCGCACACCGAACTGCCCGAGGACCTCGTCCCCGCCGACCCGGAGCACGCCCAGGCCCTGCTGCGCACCGCCACCGGCCGGCTCGCCGAACGCCGGGAGGCGCTGGACGCAGCCCGTACCGCGCACGCCGACCTCCAGCGCACCTTCGACGCGGCCCAGGCCGCCGCCGCGGACTTCGACGAACTCGCCGGCCAGCTGCGCGACGGCCTGCGCGAGCACCAGGAGGACGACGGCCGGCCCGTCGAGCCGCACCTCGGCTCGCTGCCCGAGGCCCGCAGCACCGCCACCGAGGCCCGCCGCGCCCTGCGCACCGCGGCCGGCGAGCTGTCCTCCGCCGAGCTCGCCGTCCGCGACGCCTCCGACGCCCTCGTCCGGCACGCCAACGCGGCCCGGTACGAGGCCGTCCGCACCCCCGCCCGCCAGCAGATCCGCGAACTGCCCGCCGCTGCGCTGCCCGAGCACGCCGCCAGCTGGGCCGCCGCCTTCGCGCCCCGGCTGCGGGTGCTCACCGACGAACTCGCCCAGCTGGAACGCAACCGCGGGTCGATCGTGGACCGGCTGCGCGGCCTGGTCGAGTCCTCGCTCACCACCCTGCGCGCCGCCCAGCGGCTGTCCCGCCTCCCCGAGGGCCTCGGCGAGTGGTCCGGCCAGGAGTTCCTGCGGATCCGCTTCGAGGATCCGGACCACGCCACCCTGGTCGAGCGCCTCGGCGAGGTCATCGACGAGGCCACCCGCGCGGCCGTCAGGAAGAACAGCGACCTGCGCCGCGACGGCATGTCGCTGCTGCTGCGCGGGGTCGCCGCGGCGATCGGCCCCAAGGGCGTCAGCGTCGAGATCCTCAAGCCCGACGCGGTGCTGCGCGCCGAGCGGGTCGGCGTCGGCCAGATGTCCGACGTGTTCTCCGGCGGCCAGCTGCTCACCGCGGCCATCGCGCTCTACTGCACGATGGCGGCGCTGCGCGCCAACGACCGCGGCCAGTCCCAGCTGCGGCACGCCGGAACGCTCTTCCTGGACAACCCGATCGGGCGCGCCAACGCCACCTACCTGCTGGAGCTCCAGCGGGCGGTGGCCGACGCGCTCGGCGTCCAGCTGATCTACACCACCGGCCTGTTCGACACCACGGCGCTCGCCGAGTTCCCGCTCGTCATCCGGCTGCGCAACGACGCGGACCTGCGGGCCGGCCTCAAGTACATCTCCGTCGAGGAGCACCTGCGCCCGGGCCTGCCCGCGCCGCAGGACCCGGACGGCCCGGCCGTCCACGGCGAGATCACCGCCACCCGGATGTTCAAGCGCCCGGCGGAGGTGCCGGCCCAGGCCTGACCGGCCGGAACCGGTCCGGGCCCGGCGGCGCCCGGGCCCGGCGGCCGGTCCGCGCCGCCCCGGCCCGGTACCGGCCCCGCCCCGAACTGGCTAGCGTGACGGGCATGCTGACGATCGCGCACTTCAGTGACATCCACCTCGGCCAGCAGCACCGTCGGGACCGCGGCCGGCGGGCCAGGCGCCGGGCCGAGCAGGTCATGGCGTACCTCGACGCCCTGCCCGGCCCGCTGGACGCCGTGCTGGTCACCGGCGACCTCGCCGACCACGGCCTGGCCGCCGAGTACCAGCAGGTGGTCGAGGTGCTGGACTCCCGGCACCCGGTGCTGATCTGCCCCGGCAACCACGACCGGCGCGGCCCCTACCGGGAGGTGCTGCTCGGGGAGGCACCGACGGAGGAGCCGGTCAACCGGGTGCACCGGCTGCCCGGCGCGGACGTGCTGATGCTCGACTCGTCGATACCCGAGCGGGACGACGGCCTGCTCACCGACCGGACGCTGGACTGGCTGGACGCCGAACTGACCGCCGGGCGGAGCGATCTGCCGGCACTGGTGGCCTTCCACCACCCGCCCGTCGTGCTGCACCTGCCGACCGTCGACCGGATCCGGCAGTTCGAGGAGGAGCGGCTGGCCGCGGTGCTGCACCGGCACCCCCGGGTGGCGGCGCTGTTCTGCGGCCACTCCCACACCGCGGCCGCGGCCTCCTTCGCCGGCCTGCCGCTGCTGGTCGCCCCCGGCGTGGTCTCCACCGTCACGCTGCCCTGCGAGGGCGGGCGCGGCATCTCCTTCGGCCAGCCGCCGATGCTGGCCTTCCACGTCCTGGGCGACGAGCGCGCCCTGACCACCCACTACCGGGTCGTGCCCCAGGAGTAGATCCGCCGGACAGAACCTAGGGGCTCCGAGGCACGACCGGGCCCCGCCGGCCTCAGGCGGGCAGCCGGGGCCGGTGCTGCGGCGGCTGCCCGCCGGGCCGGGGGAGGGGTCGGGGGGCGAGCGGGTCGGGAGCGCGGCTGCCCGCCATCGGGTACGCGGAGCCCGGTGCGCGCAGCCGTTGGGCGGCGACCTGGCGGGAGATCAGGATCTCCAGCAGGCACCACATGGTGCCGAACACCCCGAGGCCCATCGCCATCAGCGCGGGCGTCATCAGCCAGCTGTCCGCGTACGAGGCCAGGGTCGCGACCATCACCCCCACCAGGGTGAAGGAGAGGCAGAGCACCGCCCGGACGGCGGCGGCGCGCACCTCGTCGGGAAGGCGGCGACGGCGGCGTGGCACGGACATCGAGCGACCCCCAGGCGCGGACTCGGCGGCGGGCACGGGACGGGCGCACACGAAACGCGCCCCCTCGCGACACTCTGCCCCGTCGCACCCGGACTACGCGTCAGAATCGACCGAACTGCCGCCAAATCGTGTGATCCGGGCCGATTCACCCGGCACCCGCGGCCGGGGTACCGCGGCCCGGCACCTCCCGGCCCGTCGACCGCGCTCAGCCCAGTTGCTGGTTGAGCTCCTCCAGCGCGCCGGTCACGATCGTCCGCATCCCCTGCTCGGCCCGGACGGCGTCCCCCGCGCAGATCGCCTCCGCGACCTCGCGGTGCAACCGGATCGCGTACGGCTCCGGTTGATGGGGCATCAGATGGTACTCGGTCCGCCCGGTGAGCACCGCCCCCACGGTGTCGCCGAGGTGGGCGAACATCTCGTTGCCGGAGGCGCGCAGCACGGTGGCGTGGAAGTCGATGTCGTGCCGGAGGAAGGTGGTCAGGTCGGCGGCCCGGGCGGACATGGTCAACTCGACGGCGAGCGCGCTGAGTCGTCGCCGGTCGTCGTCGCTCGCGTGGGCCGCGGCGAGCGCGGCGGCGGCCGGTTCGACGGCGACCCGCAGGGAGCCGAGGGAGCGCAGCTGGGCCGAGCGGTCGGCGCCGGCGAGGCGCCAGCGGATCACCAGCGGGTCGAAGACGTCCCAGACCGACTTGGGCTGCACGGTGATGCCGACCCGTCGGCGGGAGGCCACCAGGCGCATCCCCTCCAGGATCCGCACCGCCTCCCGGACGACCGTCCGGGAGACGCCGAAGCGGTCCTCGAGTTCCTCGCCGCGCAGTACCGCGCCCTCGGGGATCTCCCCGGACGCGATCGCCGGCCCGAGTTCGTCGAGCAGCCGGCCGGGCAGTCCCTGGATCTCCATCCGTCCAGCCTAGGGCCCGCCCCCGGCCTCCTCCCGGCCGCCTCCACTGCGACCCACTCCACAGCCCAAAAGTATGACGATTTGGTTTCCGAGACTTGAATACGTCATATCTTTGGGGCGATAGTGACGGCCAGGCAACGAAGGAGCACCACCCATGGCTCTCAGCGTCGAGAACCACGCCGTCCCGGAAGGCCCCCTCACCGTCGTGGTGATGGGCGTCTCCGGTGTCGGCAAGACCACCCTGGCCCGCCTCCTGGCCGACCGCCTCGGCCTCCCCTACGCGGAGGCGGACGACTTCCACCCGCCGGCCAACATCGCCAAGATGTCGGCCGGCGTCCCGCTGGACGACGAGGACCGCGGCCCCTGGCTGCAGGCCCTCGGCGCCTGGCTGGGGGAGCGGGCCCGGGCCGGCACCGGCGGCGTGGTCACCTGTTCGGCGTTGAAGCACCGCTACCGCGACACCCTGCGCGCGGCCTGCCCGGGCGCCTTCTTCCTGCACCTCAGCGGTGGTCACGAGCTGGTCGAGGACCGGCTCGTCCACCGCACCGGCCACTTCATGCCGCCGTCGCTGCTCGAATCGCAGTACGCCGCCCTCGAACCCCTGGGCGTCGACGAGCACGGCGCCGTCCTGGACGTCGGACCGTCCCCAGAAGAACTCGTCGAGATGGCCGTGGCGCTGCTGCGGCCGGTCAATGGAGACCTCGCGTGATGTCCCCCACCCTCCTCGCGGCCGCCCCACCGGCCCTGCCGCACACCGACAGCGACACCCAGCTGCTGGTGGCGGTCCTGCTCAGCATCGGTGCGATCGTCCTGCTGATCACCAGGCTGAAGCTGCACCCCTTCCTCGCCCTGACGCTCGGCTCGGGCCTGCTGGCCGCCGTCGCGGGCGTTCCCTTCGACAAGCTGCTGAGCAGTTTCTCCACGGGCTTCGGCGCCACGGTGGCCGGCGTCGGCCTGCTGATCGGCCTGGGCGCGATGCTCGGCAAGCTGCTCGCCGACTCCGGCGGCGCCAACACCATCGCGGACACCGTGCTGGCCCGGTCCGGGAACCGGGCGCTGCCCTGGGCGATGGCGCTGATCGCCGCCGTCCTCGGCCTGCCGCTGTTCTTCGAGGTCGGTGTCGTCCTGCTGATCCCGATCGTGCTGCTGGTCGCCCGCCGCGGCAACGTGCCGCTGATCCGGATCGGCATCCCCGCGCTGGCCGGGCTCTCGGTGCTGCACGGCCTGGTGCCCCCGCACCCGGGCCCGCTGGTCGCCGTCGACGCGCTGAAGGCCGACCTCGGGGTCACCCTGGCGCTCGGTCTGCTGATCGCCGTGCCGACCCTGATCGTCGCCGGCCCGCTGTTCGCCCGGGTCGCGGAGCGCTGGGTGGGCCCGTTGGAGATCCCGAAGGCCACCGCGCCGGAGGAGACGGCCCGGCCCGAGCGCACGCCGTCCTTCGGGGCGGTGCTGGCCACCATCCTGCTGCCGGTCGTGCTGATGCTCGGCAAGGCGCTCGCCGACGTGGTGATCGACGACCCGAAGGCGATGGTCCAGCGGGTGTTCGACTTCGTCGGCTCACCGCTGATAGCACTGCTCGCCGCGACCCTGCTCGGCATGCTGACCCTCGGCCGGGCGGCCGGGTTCGACAAGGCGCGGATCTCCGAGACCGTCGGCAGGTCGCTCGGCCCGATCGCCGGCATAGTCTTCATCGTCGGTGCGGGCGGCGGCTTCAAGCAGACCCTGATCGACGTCGGCGTCGGCAACGCGGTCAGCGAGTGGTCGAGCAAGTGGCACATCTCCGCGCTGCTGCTGGGCTGGCTGATCGCGGTCCTGATCCGGCTGGCCACCGGGTCGGCCACGGTCGCCACGATCACCGCGGCCGGCATCGTCGCCCCGCTCGCCGCGGACATGTCCTCGACCCACGCGGCCCTGCTGGTGCTCGCGATCGGCGCCGGCTCGCTCTTCCTGTCGCACGTCAACGACGCCGGCTTCTGGCTGGTGAAGGAGTACTTCGGGATGAGCGTCGGCCAGACGCTGAAGTCCTGGTCCGTGATGGAGACGGTGATCTCGGTCGTCGCGATCGCCCTGATCATGCCGCTCAGCCTGATCGTCTAGGCCCGTCCGCAGGGCCTGTCCGGTGCCCGGCCGTGGGGCCGGGCACCGGCTCGCGCAGGAAGCGCCGCCCGGGGGCGGCACCCGTACCGTACGGGTGCCGCCCCCGGGCGCGTCGCGGGCCCGGCGTCGCGGTCGGGGCCCGGCGTCGCGGTCCGGGCCCGGCTCAGCCCAGCAGCCCGGCGAGCACGGCCGCCGTCGCGTCCAGCAGGTCGTCGGCCACCGCGCCGCCGGCCGCCGTCCGGGCCAGCAGCCCCTCGCGCGCGGCCAGGATCACGGCGGCGGCCTGCCGGGCGGTGGCGCCGGGCGGCACCAGTTCCGGCAGCGCCCGCTCCAGCACCTCGGCCAGCGCCGCGGAGACGGCGTGGTCGTGCGCGGCGACCTGCTCCGCCAGCCCCTCGCTGCGGGCGGCGACCAGCCGGAACTCCAGGAAGAGCAGGATCCACCCGGTTTCCGCCGGTTCGACCCTCAGCAGCGCCTCGACCAGCACCCGGGCCCGTTCGGCCGGGGTGAGCGCGGCGCGGACGGCGGCCAGTTTCTCCAGTTCGGCCATCCGCTCGGTGGCCTGGTCGTCGAAGAGCGCCAGCAGCAGGTCCTCCTTGCCGGCGAAGTTCGAGTAGAAGGCGCCGCGGGTGTATCCGGCTGCGGCGCAGACGTCCTCGATGCTCGTCCGCGCGAAGCCGACGGTGAGGAAGAGTTCGCCGGCCGCGGCCAGCAGCCGGGCCCGGGTGTGGACGCGGCGGCGGGGCGGCTTGGGGGCGGTGGCATCGACGGGGGGCGGGTTCACAGCAGAACGATACATGGTGTATTCAATACAGGTCGTATTGAAACCGGGGAGGACCACCGCCATGAGCCGACTGCTGATCACCGACGCCCACCTGCTCCACCCCGAGGACGGCACCCGCACCGACCGCGGCTGGCTGGAGGCCGCCGACGGCCGGATCACCGCCACCGGCACCGGGCGACCGCCCGCCGCGGGCGAGGACGTCCGGGTGCTCGACGCCGCCGGCGCAACCGTGCTGCCCGGCCTGATAGACGCGCACGTCCACCTGCTGGTCACCACCCTCGACCTGCACGACGTCGCCAACTGGACCCCCGGCTACGCCACCGTCCGCGCCCTCGCCGAGGCCGAACGCATGCTGCGCCGCGGTTTCACCACCGTCCGCGACGTCGGCGGCGCCGACCACGGCATGGCCCGCGCCCTGGACGAGGGGCTCGCGCTCGGCCCCCGCCTGCTCCACGGCGGCAAGGCGCTCTCCCAGACCGGCGGCCACGGCGACCTGCGCCCGCGCGGGGACGACGCCCTGCCCTGCTGCGAGTCCCGCCCGAACTTCGGGCGGATCGCGGACGGCGTCGACGCCGTCCGCACCGCGGCCCGGGACGAGTTCCGCAAGGGCGCCCGGCACCTCAAGGTGCTGCTCTCCGGCGGCGTCGCCTCCCCGCACGACGAGATCGCCGCCGTCCAGTACAGCGAGGAGGAGATCCGCGCGGCCGTCGAGGAGGCGGAGAACCACAACCGCTACGTCACCGTGCACGCCTACCACCCGCGCGCGATCGACCGCGCCCTGCGCGCCGGGGTGCGCTGCGTCGAGCACGGCAACCTGCTGGACGACGGCACCGTCGCGCTGCTCCTGGAGAAGGACGCCTACCTGGTGCCCACCCTGGTCGCCTACGAGCAGACCGCACGGCTCGGGGCCCGCTCCGGCCTCCCGCCCGCCTCCCTCGGCAAGCTCGCCGAGGTCCGCGACCAGGGCCTCGCCGCCCTCGAACGCGCCCACCGCGCGGGCGTCAACCTGGTCTACGGCAGTGACCTGCTCGGCCCGCTGCACCCCGCCCAGCTCGAGGAGTTCACCCTCCGCGCCCGGGTGCAGCCGGCCGCCGACGTGCTCCGCTCGGCGACCACCACCGCCGCCCGGCTGCTCGGCCTGGAGGGCGAGATCGGCACCCTCGCCCCGGGTGCGCACGCCGACCTGCTCGTCGTGGACGGCGACCCGCTCGCCGACCTCGCCGTCCTCACCCGCCCCGACCGCCACCTGCGCCACGTGATCAAGGCCGGCACGCCCGTCTGACCGAACCGGAAGGGCGGACACCACCCTCGGGGCGTCCCTTGCTGCCCCGGCCCCGCTACCTCAGGACGACCTGCCAGCCGTCCCCGCCGTCCCGCCCCGCCGGCCGGAGCAGCAGCTCCTTGACCTGGCCGGTGGGAACTTGATGCGATCGTGACGGACGGCGCACCCGCCACAGCGGAAGGGCGGACACCCGGGAAACCCCGGAGTGTCCGCCCTTGGCACGGATCCGTCCCGCCCACGCGGTCGGCGCGCTTCGCGAGGCTGCGCCTACTCGCCTCCGCGCTTCGCCGCGAGGCTGCTCCTACTTGGTTCCGCGCTTCGCGAGGAAGGCCTCGACCTCGTCCCGGATCTCCGGCGTGTCCAGCCCGCGCACGGTCATCGTGGTGCGGCGGCGCAGCACGTCGTCCGCCGTGTACGCCCACTCGTTGTCGGCCGCGTAGGCGACCTGCGCCCAGACGTCCGGCCCGTCCTCGTGGATCGGGCGGCCCAGCTCCGGGTTCTCGTCGATCATGCGGGCGATCTCGAAGGAGAGGGTGCCGTAGTGGCTGGCGAGGTGCTTGGCCACCAGCGGCTCCATCCGCGAGCCGGGCTCGCGGTCGATCAGCAGCCGGTGCGCGACGGCGTTCGGCGCACCGACGCCCGGCAGCGGCACGGTCGCGGCGATCGGGGACATGTCCTCGCCGAGCGTGGTGCCCGGCACGTGGGCCAGCTTCTCCAGCACGGTGCGGCCGATGTGCCGGTAGGTGGTCCACTTGCCGCCGGCGACGGAGAGCATGCCGCCCTTGCCCTCGGTGACGACGGTCTCGCGCTTGGCGGCGGCGGTGTCGCCGGGGCCGCCGGGGAGCACCCGCAGGCCGGCGAAGGCGTAGGTGATCAGGTCGCGGTCGAGGTGCTCGTCGCGGATGGCGTGAGCGGCCTCGCCCATGATCTGGTCGATGTCCGCGTCGGTGGCCCGGACGTCCTGCGGGTCGCCGGTGTACTCCTCGTCGGTGGTGCCGAGCAGGACGTGGTCCTCCCACGGGATGGCGAAGGAGACGCGGTACTTGTCGATCGGGATGGTGAGCGCGGCGCGCCACGGCGAGCGGCGCTTGACGACGACGTGGGCGCCCTTGGAGAGGCGGATCGACGGCGCGGCGCCAGCGTCCTCCATCCGGCGCAGGTGGTCGACCCACGGGCCGGTGGCGTTGAGCACCAGGCGGGCGTCGACGCCGAACTCGGTGCCGTCCAGGCGGTCGCGCACCTCGGCGCCGGTGACCCGGCCGCCGGTGAAGCGCAGGCCGGTGACCTCGGCGTGGTTGAGCACCACGGCGCCGGCGTCGACGGCGGCGCGCACGGTCATCACCGCGACGCGCGAGTCGTTCATCTGGTGGTCGCCGTAGACGGCCACCGAGCGCAGGCCCTCGGTGCGCAGCGCGGGCACCTGCTGGGCGGCGTGGGCGGCGGTGGAGACCCGGCCCATGCCGTCGCGGAAGGCGGACAGCGCGGAGTAGAGGAAGACGCCGGCGCCGAGCTTGGGCGCGCTGTGCGGGCCGCCCTTGTAGACCGGCACGAAGAAGGTCAGCGGGTTGACCAGGTGCGGGGCCACGTCGGTGGCGAGCGCGCGGCGCTCCTTGTGGTTCTCGGCGACCAGCTTGACGGCGCCGGTCTGCAGGTAGCGCAGGCCGCCGTGGACGAGCTTGGAGGAGGCGCTGGAGGTGGCGCCGGCGAAGTCGCCGCCGTCGACCATGGCGACCTTCAGTCCGGCCTGGGACGCGGTCCAGGCGACGGCCGTGCCGAGGATGCCGCCCCCGATCACCAGCAGGTCGTAGGTGGCCTTGCCGAGCAGCTCGCGGGTCTCGGCGCGGGAGGCGGTGCGGCCGGCGAAGCGCTCGGCGCCCAGGGTCGGGATGGTTGCCATGGTGGTTGTGTACGGCGCGCGCGGGTCGGGCGGCGCCGTTACTCCTCTCGTGTGCGGTGCGGCCCCTGCGGGAGAGGCCGGTCGGCCCGGTGCGGCGGGCCGGTGAAACGGAACTTGCCGGTCGGGGCCCGGGGCCCCGACCGGCTCGTCGATCAGTCGGTCTCTTCCTCCTCCACCCAGCCCATGGTGCGCTCCACGGCCTTGAGCCACTTCTTGTACTCGCGCTCCCGGGTGGCCTCGTCCATGCGCGGGGTCCACTCGGCGGCGCGGTGCCAGTTGGCCCGCAGGGTGTCGAGGTCGTTCCAGAAGCCGACGGCGAGACCGGCCGCGTAGGCGGCGCCGAGGGCGGTGGTCTCGGCCACGTACGGGCGCTCGACCGGGGCGTCCAGGACGTCGGCGATGTTCTGCATGAGCAGGTTGTTGCTGGTCATGCCGCCGTCGACCTTGAGGGCGGTGAGCTCGACGCCGGAGTCCTTCTGCATGGCGTCGACGACCTCGCGGGTCTGCCAGGCGGTGGCCTCCAGGACGGCCCGGGCCAGGTGGCCCTTGGTGACGTACCGGGTGAGGCCGGCGATCACACCGCGGGCGTCGGAGCGCCAGTACGGGGCGAACAGGCCGGAGAACGCCGGGACGAAGTAGGCGCCGCCGTTGTCCTCGACGGTGTTGGCGAGGGTCTCGATCTCGGCGGCGGTGGAGATGATGCCGAGCTGGTCGCGCAGCCACTGGACGAGCGAGCCGGTGACGGCGATGGAGCCTTCCAGGGCGTACACCGGGGCCTGGTCGCCGATCCGGTAGCCGACGGTGGTCAGCAGGCCGTGGTACGAGTTGACGATCTTCTCGCCGGTGTTGAGCAGCAGGAAGGTGCCGGTCCCGTAGGTGGACTTGGCCTCGCCCTCGTTGAAGCAGGTCTGGCCGAACAGGGCGGCCTGCTGGTCGCCGAGCGCGGACGCGACCGGGACGCCGGCCAGGTCGCCGACGGCCTCGCCGTAGACCTCGGCGGAGGAGCGGATCTCCGGCAGGACGGCCATCGGCACGCCCATCGACTCGGCGATGCTCTCGTCCCAGGCCAGGGTCTTGAGGTTCATCAGCATGGTGCGGCTGGCGTTGGTGACGTCGGTGACGTGCTTGCCGCCGTCGACACCACCGGTGAGGTTCCAGATGACCCAGGTGTCCATGGTGCCGAACAGGATGTCGCCGGCCTCGGCGCGCTCGCGCAGGCCCTCGACGTTGTCCAGCAGCCAGCGGATCTTCGGGCCGGCGAAGTAGCTGGCCAGCGGGAGGCCGGTCTCGCGGCGGAAGCGGTCCTGGCCGACGTTGCGGCCGAGCTCGCGGCAGAGGCCCTCGGTGCGGGTGTCCTGCCACACCAGCGCGTTGTGCACCGGCTCGCCGGTGTTCTTGTCCCACAGGACGGTGGTCTCGCGCTGGTTGGTGATGCCGATCGCGCGGATGTCGTCCTTGGTCAGACCGGCCTTCTCCAGCGCGCCGCGGACGACGGACTGCACCCGGGTCCAGATCTCGGCGGCGTCGTGCTCGACGTAGCCGGGCTGCGGGAAGATCTGCCGGTGCTCCTGCTGGTCGACGGAGACGATCCGGCCGTCGGCGCCGAAGATGATGCAGCGGCTGGAGGTGGTGCCCTGGTCGATCGCGGCGATGTAGTTGCCAGTGGAGGTCATGGAGGGTCCTCGGCTCGGGGTTCGGGGGATACGGGGTGGGTGGGCCTGACGCAGGGGTCAGTCCCCGTGCTCGGCGGGTTCGAACCCGGCCTAGAACATCGCGTTGTACAGACCGCCGGCGAGCGCGCCGCCGATCAGCGGGCCGACCACCGGGACCCAGGCGTACGACCAGTCGGAGCCGCCCTTGTTGGGGATCGGCAGCAGGGCGTGCGCGATGCGCGGGCCCAGGTCGCGGGCCGGGTTGATGGCGTAGCCGGTCGGGCCGCCCAGCGAGAGGCCGATGCCGACGACGGTGAAGGCGACCATCAGGGTGCCGGTGCCGGTCTGCGAGAGCCCGGTGTTGGTGCCGATGGTGAGGATCGCGAAGCAGAGCACGAAGGTGCCGATGACCTCGGTGAGCACGTTCTGGACCGGGTTCCGGATCTCGGGACCGGTCGAGAAGATGCCGAGCGTGGGCTCCTGGTTGGCCTGGAACTGGCCGAGGTAGGTGGCCCAGACCAGAACGGCGCCGATGATCGCGCCGAGCATCTGGGAGCCCAGGTAGAGCGGGACCTGGCTCCAGTCGCCGCTCTTGATGGCGAGGGCGATGGTGACGGCCGGGTTGAGGTGCGCGCCGGACTTCGGAGCCGACATGTAGGCGGCGATCAGGACCGCGAAGCCCCAGCCGAAGGTGATCGCCAGCCAGCCGGCGTTGACGGCCTTCGACTTCTTGAGGGTCACAGCGGCGCAGACGCCGCCACCGAGAAGTATCAGGGCGGCGGTGCCGAGGGTTTCGCCGACGAAGACGTCGCCGTTGGAGAACGCGGACACAAAGACTCCCTTGTCCATATGGCCCGGAGGTGCGGGTGGGGGAAGGAGGCCGGGCGATCGCTGTGCGGGTGAGCGCATCGTGGGAGTGATCTTCCCGGCCATCGTTCGACAATGTCGACCGTCATGCGGAAGCTTCCTCCCCAGGTCGGCTCCGCGTCAAGCAGGGGTTACGCAGCTGTGACCCTTGCCTCGAAGTTACCCAGCGGAGCGCCCCGAACCGGGGCAAAACGCCAAGGCGCGGACAGGCCTCCAGCCCGTCCGCGCCTCAGCGTGACGAAAACGCCCCGGGTGTCAGAACCGCCCGGCGCCCAGATCGCGGGAGATCGCCCGCGCCGCGCTGCGCACCGAGGCCACCAGCGAGGGCTTCACGAAGCCGTCCTCGCAGACCCGCTCCACCGGGCCGCTGATGCACACCGCGCCCACCGGGTTGCGCCGCCGGTCCTGGATCAGCGCGCCGATCGAGGCGACGCCCTCCCAGGTCTCCTCCACCGAGTCCGCCCAGCCACGTTCCCTGGTCAGCGCGCTCTCGGCGTCCACGTCGGCCGCCTCGGTGAGCGTGCGCAGCGTGTACGGCTGGTACGGCCCGTCGCCCAACTCGCCGCGCGCGACCGGGTCGTAGGCCAGCAGCACCTTGCCCAGCGCGGTGCTGTGCAGCGGCTGCATCGAGCCCACCTCCAGCACCTGCCGGGTGTCGTCCGGCCGGAACACGTGGTGCACGATCAGCACGCCCTGCTGGTGCAGCACCCCCAGGTAGACGGTCTCGCCGGCCGCCCGGGCCAGGTCGTCGGCCCAGACCAGGGCCCGTGCCCGCAGCTCGTGCACGTCCAGGTAGCTCTGCCCCAGCCGCAGCAGCTCGGCGCCCAGCTGGTACTTGCCGCTCTCCGGGTCCTGTTCGACGAACCCCTCCTGCTGCAGCGTGCGCAGGATGCCGTGCGCGGTGCCCTTGGCGAGGTCCAGCGCCGTCGCGACCTCGGACAGGCCCAGACGGCGCTCACCGCCCGCCAGCAGGCGCAAGATGGCGGCGGCCCGGGAGAGCGACTGGATCGGGCCGGGCATGGGTACCTCCGCGCTGACAGGCGGTCGACATTGTCGACCGCAGTGGTGACGGGACGAGTCTGCCAGGCCCTCGGCCGTCCGTGCACCTTCCCCCTCGGTGATCCGCGTCGGATCCCCGTCAACCTGCGGCCCGCGCGCGCTGCGTCCGGAGCACCGCCACCTCCGCCGCCAGCGCGGCGATCCCGTCCGGGCCCACCCGGCAGCAGCCGCCCACCAGCCGGGCCCCGTCCGCCAGCCAGCCCCCCACCCGCGCCGAGCGGAACGTCGGCTCGCCGCGCCAGTCGCGCCCGGCGGCGTCCCACTCCTCCCCGCTGTTCGGGTAGACCACCACCGGCTTCCCGCTCACCCCGGCCGCCAGCGCCACCGCCCGGTCGGCGTCCTGCGGCGTGCAGCAGTTCACCCCCACGGCCAGCACCTCGTCCACCTCCGCCGCCAGCGCGAACGCCTCCTCCAGCGGCTGACCTGCCCTGGTCCGCCCGCCCGCCACGCTGAACGACAGCCAGGCCGGCACCCCCAGCCCGCGCACCACCTCCAGCAGCGCCCGCGCCTCCTCGGCGTCCGGCACCGTCTCCAGCGCCAGCACGTCCGGCCCCGCCGCCGCCAGCACCTCCATCCGCGGCCGGTGGAACGCCACCAGCTCCGCGGTGCTCAACCCGTACCGGCCCCGGTACTCCGAGCCGTCCGCCAGCACCGCCCCGTACGGGCCGACCGAGGCCGCCACCCAGCGCCGCCGGCCGCCCGGCTCGGTCCGGGCCGCCTCCCGGGCCAGCTCCACGCTGCGCGCCAGCAGCCGGGCGGCCTCCGCCCGGCCGGCCCCGCGCCGCGCGAAGCCCTCGAAGCTCGCCTGGTAGCTCGCGGTGATGGCGACCTCGGCCCCGGCCGCGAAGTACGCCCGGTGCGCCGCCACCACCGCCTCCGGCGCGTCCGCCAGCAGCCGGGCCGACCACAGCGCGTCCGACAGGTCGTGCCCGGCCGCCGCCAGCTGGTTCGACAGCCCGCCGTCCAGGACCAGGGGACCGGCCGCGAGCGCCGCGGCGAAGTCCGACGGGGGAGCAGTGGGCACGGCGGCCTCCTCGACGGTCGTTCCTGCTCACAGCCTAGGAGCCGGACGGCCCCGCCGGCCCGGAAAACCATTTGCCGCCCAGGAAAGCAGTCGCTACGTTGTGCTCAGCCAGAGAACGACAGCACCCCGTACGGCGGCGAGCGCGGAGAGGAGCCGGCCATGGCAGCGGACGACGCGTCCACCCAGCCCCCGACCGCGCCCGAGAACGAGCAGGAATGGCTCGCCGCCTACGACCCGCGCGCCTACGCCCCGATCGCGGTCACGGTCGACGTGGTCGCCCTGACCTTGCGCCGGGGCAGCCTGCACGTCCTGCTCGTCCAACGCGGCGCCCCGCCGTACCAGGGCTGCTGGGCCCTGCCCGGCGGCTTCCTGCGCGCCGGGGAGGAGAGCCTGGAGCAGGCCGCCGCCCGCGAGCTCGCCGAGGAGACGGGCCTGCTCGGCGGCTCCGAGGTCGAGGCCGCGCTCTGCCGCGTCCACCTCGAGCAGCTCGGCACCTACGGCGCCCCCGACCGCGACCCGCGCATGCACGTGGTCTCCGTCGCCTACCTCGCCTTCGCCCCCGACCTGCCCGACCCGGAGGCCGGCACCGACGCCGCGGCCGCCGTCTGGCACCCGGTCGCCGGCCTCGACCTGGGCGCCCCGTCCCCGGGCGGACCTCAAGCCGCCGGTGGGCCCGCCGACACCCACGGGGGTGGTGTCGGCGGCCCCACCGGCCCCTCCTCCCGCACGCTCGCCTTCGACCACGCCCGCATCCTGGCCGACGGCCTCGACCGGGTGCGCGCAAAGCTCGAGTACAGCCCGCTCGCCACCGCCTTCCTGCCCCACGACTTCACCATCCCCGACCTGCGCGCCGTCTACGAGGCCGTCTGGGACGAGAAGCTCCACCCCGGCAACTTCCACCGCAAGGTGCTCTCCGTCCCCGGCTTCGTCGAGAGCACCGGCGCCACCACCACCCGCGGCGGCGCCCGTGGCGGCCCCCGCGCCCGCACCTACCACGCGGGCGGCGCCAACCTCCTCCACCCCGCCCTGCTGCGCCCCACCCGTGAGCCCGAGCTCCCCTGACGGTCCGCCACCGGTCGGCCGCTACCATCCGGGCATGACCACCGACGACGCCGCCCAGCCGGTCAACCACCCCTTCTCGCACTGCCACTTCTGCGGCACCGCCTACCCGCCCGGCACCCGCGACTGGCCGCGCACCTGCCCCGGCTGCGCCGAGATCAGCTACCGCAACCCGCTCCCGGTCGCGATCACCGTCCTCCCGGTCACCCGGCCCGAGGCCGACCCCGCCCTCGTCGTCATCCGCCGCACCATCGAACCCGGCTACGGCGAACTCGCCTTCCCCGGCGGCTACGTGGACTTCGGCGAGACCTGGCAGCAGGCCTGCGTCCGCGAGCTCCGCGAGGAGAGCGGCATCCTCGCCGACGCGGCCGACGTCACCCTCTTCTCCACGGCCTCCGACCCGTACGGCCGCTTCGTCTTCCTCTGCGGACTGCTCCCCGCCCGCCCGCTCGCCGAGCTGCCGCCCTCGCACCCCACCGAGGAGACCGACGGCTGGCTGCTCGCCACCCCCGACACCCCGCTGGTCTGGGACTTCCACACCAACGTCTCCCGCTCCTGGTTCGCCGGCCTGCCCAACGCCCTCTGACCGCCCGACGCCCCCGGCCGACCCTGGCGCAGCGGCCGCTCACATGGCATGGTCTGCACCGACAGCCCAACCGGACGGGCCTGCCACAAGCACTCCCGTCCCCACCACCGGCCGGGAGACCACCACCGTGAGCACCCCCACCCAGGACCAGCCGCTCTGGCGCCCGAACCCCGCTCGCGCCGCCGCCACCAGCCTGGTGGCCTTCCAGGCCTGGGCCGCCGAACACCACGGCGCCCCGGCCGCCCCGCTGGCCCCGGCCGACGACGACCAGCAGGCCGCCCAGCGCTACGCGGACCTGCACGCGTGGTCCACGGCCGACCTCGACCGCTTCTGGACCGCGGTCACCCGGTGGTTCGACGTCCGCTTCACCGAGGCCCCCGAGACGGTCCTCGCCGACCCGGCCATGCCCGGCGCCCGCTGGTTCCCCGGCGCCCGCCTCAACTACGCCGAGCACGCCCTGCGCGCCGCCGAGCCCGGCCCCGACGGGGCGAAGTCGCCCGACGCCGACCGCCCGGCCGTCCTGCACCTCGACGAGACCACCGAGCAGCCGACCGTCCTCACCTGGTCCGAGCTGCGCCGCCAGGTCGGCTCGCTGACCGCCGCCCTGCGGGCCCGGGGCGTGCGGCCCGGCGACCGCGTCAGCGCCTACCTGCCGAACGTCCCGCAGGCCGCCGTCGCCCTCCTGGCCACCGCCGCCGTCGGCGCCGTCTGGACTAGCTGCGCCCCCGACTTCGGCGCCCGCAGCGTCCTCGACCGCCTGCAGCAGATCGAGCCCGTCGTCCTGTTCGCCGTCGACGGCTACCACTACGGCGGCAAGGACCACGACCGCACCGAGGTCGTCGCCGAGCTGCGCCGCGAACTCCCCAGCCTGCACACCGTCGTGCACGTGCCGCTGCTCGGCGCCCCGGCCCCCGAGGGCGCGCTGCACTGGGACGACCTGGTCGCCGACGACGTCGAACCGGTCTTCGAGGCCGTCCCGTTCGACCACCCGCTCTGGGTCCTCTACTCCTCCGGCACCACCGGCCTGCCCAAGGCCATCGTCCAGAGCCAGGGCGGCATCCTGCTGGAACACCTCAAGCAGGCCGGCCTCCACCTCGACCTCGGGCCGCGGGACCGCTTCCTCTGGTACACCTCCACCGGCTGGATGATGTGGAACTTCCTGCTGGCCGGCCTCCTGGTCGGGGCCACGATCGTCACCTACGACGGCAGCCCCGGCCACCCCGACACCGGCGCCCTCTGGTCGGTGGCCGCCCGCACCGGCGCCACCGTGCTCGGCACCTCCGCCGCCTACGTGATCGCCAGCCGCAAGGCAGACCTCCACCCCGGCCGCGACCTCGACCTCTCCGCCGTCCGCTGCATCGGCACCACCGGCTCCCCGCTGCCGCCCGACGGCTTCCGCTGGATCTACGACGAGGTCAAGGAGGACGTCTGGCTCGCCTCCGTCAGCGGCGGCACCGACGTCTGCTCCTGCTTCGTCGGCGGCGTCCCCACCCTCCCGGTGTACCTCGGCGAGATCCAGGCCCCCTGCCTGGGCGCCGCGGTCGAGTCCTGGGACGTCCGGGGCGAACCGCTCACCGACGCCGTCGGCGAACTCGTGGTCACCAAGCCGATCCCGTCCATGCCCACCGGCTTCTGGAACGACCCCGAGGGCACCCGGTACCACGACAGCTACTTCGACATGTACCCCGGCATCTGGCGCCACGGCGACTGGATCACCGTCACCTCCCGCGGGACCGTCGTCATCCACGGCCGCTCCGACTCCACGCTCAACCGCCAGGGCGTGCGGATGGGCTCCTCGGACATCTACGAGGTCGTCGAGCGCCTCCCCGAGATCGCCGAGTCCCTGGTCATCGGCCTCGAGGAGCCCGACGGCGGCTACTGGATGCCGCTGTTCGTGGTCCTCGCCCCCGGCGCCGCCCTCGACGACGACCTGATCGGCCGCATCCGGACCTCGCTGCGCACCGAGCTCTCCCCGCGCCACGTCCCGGACGAGGTGATCGCCGTCCGCGGCCTCCCGCACACCCTCACCGGCAAGCGGATCGAGGTCCCGGTCAAGCGCCTGCTCTCCGGCACGCCGCTGGAGCAGGCCGTCAACCCCGGATCCGTCGACAACCTCGACCACCTGCGCTTCTTCGAGCAGCTCGGCCGCGACCGCCGGTCCTGACCCACCCCGGGCGCGGCCGGTCCGCGCCGAGGAACGCCGAGAGGGGCGCCCCCACCGTCGTGGTGGGGGCGCCCGCGCCCGCGCCCCCCCCGCCCGGGCGCGCCCCCCCCCCCGCGGGGGGGGGGGCCCCCCCCCCCTCTCGGCGTTCGCTCCGGACGGGTGCCCGGGTCCGGACGGCCCGCAGCGGGCTACTCGCCGGACAGCACCTGCTGGGCCGCGGCCCGCGCCTCCTCGGCGCTGTCCGTGGCCCTGGCCGCCTCGGCCGCCCGACGGCACTGCGCCAGCGTGTACTTGGCGAGCGTCGACCGCACGTACGGGATCGAGGCCGAGCCCATCGACAGGCTGGTGACGCCGAGACCGACCAGCACCACGGCCAGCAGCGGATCGGCGGCGGCCTCGCCGCAGACGCCGCAGCTCTTGCCGGTCGTCCGCGCCGCGTCGGCGGCCGCGGCGACCAGGTCGAGCAGCGCCGGCTGCCACGGGTCCTGCAGACGGGCCAGCGCGCCCACCTGACGGTCGGCGGCGAAGGTGTACTGGGCGAGGTCGTTGGTGCCCAGCGACAGGAACTCGACCTCCTGCAGGATCGCCCGCGCCCGCAGCGCGGCCGAGGGGATCTCCACCATCGCGCCGAACTTGGCGTCCAGCCCGGCCTCCCGGCAGGCGTCCGCGAAGTCCTTGGCGTCCTTGCGGTCGGCCACCATCGGGGCCATCACCTCGAGGTGCACCGGCAGCCCCTCGGCGGCCGTGGCCAGCGCGCGCAGCTGGGTGCGCATGACCTCGGGGTTCTCCAGCAGGGTGCGCAGACCGCGCACGCCGAGCGCCGGGTTCGGCTCGTCCGCGGGGGTCAGGAAGTCGAGCGGCTTGTCGGCGCCCGCGTCGAGCGCCCGGACCACGACCCGCCCCTCCGGGAACGCCTCCAGCACCTTGCGGTACGCCTCGACCTGCTTCTCCTCGCTGGGAGCCTTCGCCGAGTCGTCCAGGAACAGGAACTCGGTGCGGAACAGGCCGACGCCCTCGGCGCCGTTCTCCAGCGCCGCCGGCACGTCCGCGGGGCCACCGACGTTGGCCAGCAGCGGCACGCGGTGCCCGTCCGAGGTCTGCCCCGGCCCGGAGGACGCGGCCAGCGCGGCCTTGCGCTCGGCGGCGACCGCCCGCAGCTCGTCCTGCTTCTCCCGCGAGGGCTCCAGCAGCACGTCACCGGAGCTGCCGTCCACCGCGACGACGGTGCCCTCGGCCACGTCGCTCGCCCCGGGCAGCGCGACGACGGCCGGCACGCCCATGGCCCGCGCGAGGATGGCGCTGTGGCTGGTCGGCCCGCCCTCCTCGGTGACGAAGCCGAGCACCAGCGTCGGGTCGAGCAGCGCGGTGTCGGCCGGCGCCAGGTCCCGCGCGAACAGCACGTACGGCTCGTCGCTGTCCGGTACGCCCGGCATCGGCACGCCCAGCAGCCGGGCCACGATGCGGTTGCGCACGTCGTCCAGGTCGGCGACCCGGCCCGCCAGGTAGTCCCCGGCGGAGGCGAGCAGCGCCCGGTAGGCGGCGAAGGCGTCGTAGACACCGCGCTCGGCGCTGCTGCCGACGGCGATCCGGCGGGACACGTCGGCCATCAGCTCGGGGTCCTGGGCCATCAGGGCCTGGGCCTCCAGGACGGCCTGCGCCTCGCCGCCGGCCAGGTTGCCGCGGGCGATCAGGTCCGCGGCGACGGCGTCCACGGCCGCCTGGGCACGGGCCTGCTCGCGCGGGGCGTCCTCGGTCGGGATCCGGGTCGCGGGGGGTTCCAGGACCGCGGTCCCCATGTGCCGGACCTGGCCGATCGCGACCCCGTGGCTGACACCCACGCCGCGCAGTGTCTTCTCCATATAGCTGTCTCCGCTGAGAGGAGCGGCCCCGCCGGGAACCGCTGAGTGCCGGGCCGCCCCGCAGGAGCTGCCGGGGCGGACGTGTGAGAGGAAGGGGTCAGCTCCAGCTGAACAGGGGGTCGCCGGAGACGGCCTCGCCGTCCTCCCGCAGGCCACCCAGCGAGTCGGCGTTCGCCTCCAGGGCCACGATCGGCGAGATCGGCGACTTGCCCGCGGCCTCGACGGCCGACGGGTCCCACTTGATGACGGCCTGGCCGCGGGTCACCGTGTCGCCCTTGTTGACGAGCAGCTCGAAGCCCTCGCCGTTCAGCTGCACGGTGTCGATGCCCAGGTGGGTCAGCACTCCGTGGCCCTCGGCGTCCACCACGACGAACGCGTGCGGGTGCATGGAGACGACGACGCCGTCCACCGGGGCGACCGCCTCGGTCGGGCGGCGCACCGGGTCGATCGCGGTGCCGGGGCCGACCATGGCGCCGGAGAAGACCGGGTCCGGCACGCCGGCGAGCCCGACGACCTTGCCGGTCAGCGGCGACGTCACAGTGGTCATGGTTGTGCCTCCCAAGTGCGCAGTACAGCGAGCGGCCGCGAGCAGCGGCGCGACGATCAACTGAAGCCTAAATCATGTCAACTTCGGACATCTGCTGACATTCCCGGGCGAAGAACCACGCCCTGCCCGGCCTGTCGGCGGGCGGCCCACCGGCCGCTAGTGGTCTAGTCCTCTGGCCGATGCGCCGCACTCTACAGGCATCTTGGCGAATCGGGACCATTGCTGTATATGCTCGCGAGAGCAACAAATCATGCCGCCGACCGGGTGACACCCGGTGCGCCTCGATTCGCACTCCGGCGGACGACCCGCTATGGTTGGTCGAGTCGCCGCGAGTCGGCGGTTAACACCAGGTTTCAGATGTGAAAACGTCCGGTAAACGGAACGGAAAGCATCTGGTAGGCTGGGAATCACGAAAGAACGAAGCGCCCGGAGGGCCTGCTGGAAGGCAGACCGAAGGAAGTGTCCGTTCCTTGAGAACTCAACAGCGTGCCAAAAGTCAACGC
>NZ_JBFAZB010000042.1:0-91644 GCF_040681575.1 Kitasatospora sp. NPDC051702 | reverse complement strand
GGGAGTCCATGCGGAGCATCGGCGACTGACGAGAAGCCGGCGAGGTGCGTGCCCCGGCGGCGACCGCCTGGCGTGATCCGAAAGACACGCCCTAGTCCCGGGTCATGTCGACGAAACGGGAGTAGTGGCCCTGGAAGGCCACCGTGATGGTGGCGGTGGGGCCGTTTCGGTGCTTGGCGACGATCAGGTCGGCCTCGCCCGCCCGGGGGGACTCCTTCTCGTACGCGTCCTCGCGGTGCAGCAGGATGACCATGTCGGCGTCCTGCTCGATCGAGCCGGACTCGCGCAGGTCGGAGACCATCGGGCGCTTGTCGGTGCGCTGCTCGGGGCCACGGTTCAGCTGGGAGAGCGCGATCACCGGCACCTCCAGCTCCTTGGCCAGCAGCTTCAGGTTTCGCGACATGTCGGAGACCTCCTGCTGGCGGTTCTCGGCCCGGCGGGAGCCGCCGGACTGCATCAGCTGGAGGTAGTCGATGACGACCAGCTTGATGTCGTTGCGCTGCTTGAGCCGGCGGCACTTGGCCCGGATCTCCATCATCGACAGGTTCGGCGAGTCGTCGATGAACAGCGGTGCCTCGCTGACGTCCGGCATCCGGCGGGCGACCCGCGTCCAGTCGTCGTCGGTCATGCTGCCGGAGCGCATGTGGTGCAGCGCGACCCGGGCCTCGGCCGACAGCAGGCGCATGGCGATCTCGTTGCGGCCCATTTCGAGCGAGAAGATCACGCTCGGCAGCTTGTGGTGGATCGAGCAGGCCCGCGCGAAGTCCAGCGCCAGGGTCGACTTTCCCATCGCGGGACGGGCGGCGATGACGATCATCTGGCCGGGGTGCAGGCCGTTGGTGAGCGCGTCGAAGTCGGCGAAGCCGGTCGGGACGCCGGACATCTGGCCGTTGCGGGAGCCGATCGACTCGATCTCGTCGAGCGCGCCCTCCATGATGTCGGCGAGCGGCGCGTAGTCCTCGTTGGTGCGCTGCTCGGTGACGGCGTAGATCTCCGCCTGGGCGGCGTTGACGATCTCGTCGACGTCGCCCTCGGCCGCGTAGCCCATGCCGGCGATCCGGGTGCCGGCCTCGACCAGCCGGCGCAGCACCGCGCGCTCGTGGACGATCTGGGCGTAGTACTCGGCGTTGGCGGCCGTCGGGACGGAGTTGACCAGGGTGTGCAGGTAGGACGCCCCGCCGACGCGCTGCAGCTCGCCGCGCTTGGTGAGCTCGCCGGCCACGGTGATCGGGTCGGCCGGCTCACCGCGGGCGTAGAGGTCGAGGATGGCGCCGTGCACCAGCTCGTGCGCGGGCCGGTAGTAGTCGGCCGGCTTGAGGACCTCGACCACGTCGGCGATGGCGTCCTTGGAGAGCAGCATGCCGCCGAGGACGGACTGCTCGGCCGCGAGGTCCTGCGGGGGGACCCGCTCGAAGCCGTCCCCGCCGCCCTGGCCCTCGTCGTCGCGGCGCTGCCAGCCGCCCTCGCGGCCGCCGTCGCGCTGGGAGCCGCCCTTGCCGCCCTTGCCGCCCTGGAAGCCGCCCTTCTGGAAGCCGCCGTCACGGCCGCCCTGGCCGCCCCCCTGACCGCCACCCTGGCCGCCGCGGGCGCGGGAGACCGGGAGCCGGTCGCCGGGGCCGTCCGGGAACGGCGCGTCGTCGAAGGCACCGGCCGGGAAGGGGTCCTCCGCGGTCGGCCAGTCCTCCTCCGGCGGCGGGGCGTCGTGGTCGTCGTACTGGGGGCCGGTCACGCGTGTTCCCCGTTCAGCGAGTGGTGCGAGATGGAGCGGGCCTTGCCGGTGGCTGGGTGGAGCTGAGCCGCTCCTCTTTGTACGCCACGGCTCCGACAAATCGGACGCCGGGGCGGGCTGGAGTGTCGGGCGGAGGGCCCACGCTAAGGCGCCGGGAGCCGTTCAGCCAAGGCGGTTATCCACAGGGGGTGTGGACGAGCGCCGCCGTCCTGTGGAGAAGTGCCGCAAAGCTGTGGACACCCCTGTGGAAGGTCCTGTGGATAACCCGACCATCGATCCACCGTCAACCCGTTGACCTGGGACTACCTCGATCCGGGCCTGTGCATGAGAAATTCTTCACACACCTCCGAACGGCTGTGGGCACCGAGCGGGCCGGGCGCGTCGCTCAAGAATTCGAGTAATGATCGCCTGGCCCTGGCAACCATTACCTGTGGATGAGTAGCCTGGAGCCCATGACCGTCTCGCCCACCGCCCCGACCCCGTCCAGACGCCGGCACGACCGGGAGATCCTCGCGCTGGCCGTCCCGGCCTTCGGTGCGCTGGTCGCCGAGCCGCTCTTCCTGATGGCCGACTCGGCGATCGTCGGGCACCTCGGCACCCCGCAGCTGGCCGGTGTCGGGGTGGCCGCCGCCGCGCTCTCCACCGCGACGGGCGTGTTCGTGTTCCTCGCCTACGCCACCACCGCCGCGGTGGCCCGCCGGATCGGGGCCGGGGACCGCCGGGGCGCCGTCCAGCAGGGCGTCGACGGCATCTGGCTGGCCCTCGGCCTGGCCGTCCCGGTGGTCCTGCTCACCCTGCTGCTGGCCCCCTGGACCGCCGACGTCCTGGGCGCCTCGCCCACCGCCGCCCCCTACGCCGTGACCTACCTGCGGATCAGCGCCCTGGGGATCCCGGCGATGCTCATGGTGCTCGCGGCCACCGGCGTGCTGCGCGGCCTCCAGGACACCCGGACCCCGCTGCTGGTGGCCGTCGCGGGCTTCGCCGCCAACATCGGGCTGAACGCCGGACTGGTCTACGGGGCCGGGCTCGGGGTGGCCGGTTCGGCCTGGGGCACCGTGCTGGCGCAGACCGGGATGGCCGCCGCCTACCTGGTCGTGGTGGTCCGCGGGGCGCGCCGCGAGCAGGCCTCCCTGCGGCCCGACGCGGCCGCCATCCGGGCCGGGGCCAGGGCCGGCGGCCCGCTGCTGGTGCGCACGGTGAGCCTGCGCGCGGTGCTGATGATCGCCACCGCGGTGGCCGCCCGGCTCGGGGACGACCAGGTGGCCGCCCACCAGATCACCATGACCCTGTTCAGCTTCCTGGCCTTCGCCCTGGACGCCATCGCGATCGCCGGGCAGGCGATCATCGGCCGCTACCTGGGCGCCTCGGACGTGCCGGGAGCCCGGGCCGCCACCAGACGGATGGTCGAGTGGGGGATCGGCTCCGGGGTGGTGCTCGGCCTGCTGGTGGTGGTGGCCCGCCCGCTCTACGTGCCGCTGTTCACGCCCGATCCGGCGGTGCAGGGCCAGCTGGACACCGCCCTGCTGCTGCTCGCGCTGAGCCAGCCGGTGGCCGGTCTGGTCTTCGTGCTGGAC
This sequence comes from Kitasatospora sp. NPDC051702, assembly GCF_040681575.1. Lineage (NCBI taxonomy): Bacteria > Bacillati > Actinomycetota > Actinomycetes > Kitasatosporales > Streptomycetaceae > Kitasatospora > Kitasatospora sp. NPDC051702. Next base: position 88,341 of record NZ_JBFAZB010000042.1, on the reverse strand, counting down.
GGCGTGCTGATGGGCGCCGGGGACGGCCCCTACCTGGCCCGGGCTGCGATCGCGACCCTGGTGGTGTTCACCCCGGTGGCCGTCGCGGTGCCCGCCACCGGCGCCGGGCTGGCCGGGCTCTGGTGGGCGATGAACCTGTTCATCCTGGTCCGGGCTGCCTTCCTGGTCGGCCGGGCGCGCGGCGGGCGCTGGCTGGTGACCGGCGCCGTCCGGGCGTAGGCCGCTCCGGGCCGCTCCACCGGGCCTTCCCGGGGCGGCGTCGACCGCCCGAGCAGCCGCGGGTACGACTGAGGGAACGACTGAGGGCCGGGCTCCCGGAGGAGCCCGGCCCTCAGGCCACTGCTACGGAACTCAGGCGGCGACGACGGCGACGTCGAGGTTGGCCTGGACGTCGGCGTGCAGCTTGACCGAGACCTTGTGGGTGCCCACGGTCTTGATCGGCGAGGCGATCGCGACGGCGCGCTTGTCCACGGCCGGGCCGCCGGCGGCCTTGATGGCCTCGACGACGTCGGACTGGGTCACCGAGCCGAACAGGCGGCCGGCGTCACCCGAGCGGACGGCCAGCTTGACCTGGACGCCCTCGAGCTGACCCTTGACCTCGTTGGCGGCCTCGAGGGTCTGGATCTCGTGGATCTTGCGGGCGCGACGGATGGCGTCGACGTCCTTCTGGCCGCCCTTGGTCCAGCGGATGGCGAAGCCACGCGGGACCAGGAAGTTGCGGGCGTAGCCGTCCTTGACCTCGACGACCTCGCCGGCGGAGCCGAGACCCGGCACCTCGTGCGTGAGGATGATCTTCATTACTTGGTCACCCTCTCTTAGCGCGCGGTGCTGGTGTAGGGCAGCAGCGCCATCTCACGGCTGTTCTTCACGGCCGTGGCGACGTCACGCTGGTGCTGGGTGCAGTTGCCGGTGACCCGGCGGGCACGGATCTTGCCACGGTCGGAGATGAACTTCCGCAGCAGGTTCGTGTCCTTGTAGTCAACGTAGTTGACCTTGTCCTTGCAGAAGACGCAAACCTTCTTCTTCGGCTTGCGAGCAGGCGGCTTCGCCATTGTGTGCTCCATTTGGGGTTCACGGCCCGGCGGGCGTCCTGGGACGCCGCGGCCGGGCCGCACGAAATCTGTCAGCTCTTAGAACGGGGGCTCTTCCGAGTAGCCGCCACCGGACGGGGCACCCCAGCTGCCGCCGCCCTGCTGGCCGCCGGACGGAGTGCTGGACGCCCACGGGTCGTCGGAGGGGCCGGACTGGCCGCCGCCGGAGTTTCCACCCCAGCCGCCGCCGCCCTGCTGGCCGCCGCCGCCTCCCCAGTTGCCGCCACCCTGGCCGCCGCCCTGCTGGCCGCCGAAGCCGCCACCGGGAGCGCCGGACCGGTTGGCCCGGGTGACCTTGGCGGTCGCCGAGCGCAGGCTCGGGCCGACCTCGTCGACCTCGACCTCGAAGACCGTCCGCTTCTCGCCTTCCTTGGTCTCGTAAGACCGCTGGCGCAGTCGGCCCTGCACGATGACGCGCATGCCCCGCTGCAGCGACTCGGCCACGTTCTCCGCCGGCTGCCGCCAGACGTTGCACGTGAGGAAGAGGCTCTCGCCGTCCTTCCACTCGTTCGTCTGACGGTCGAAGGTGCGGGGGGTGGACGCGATACGGAACTTCGCGACCGCCGCACCCGACGGGGTGAAGCGCAGCTCGGGGTCGTCGACGAGATTGCCGACGAGGGTGATGACGGTCTCGCCTGCCATGGTGGTGATGACCTCTCGGGAAGATGTCCGTTCACCGCTGTTTCACGTGAAACAGCGGACGCGAGCTACCCGAGACCCGAAGGCCTCAGAGGTGGCTCAGTGGGTGTCCGGGCGCAGGACCTTGGTCCGCAGAACCGACTCGCTCAGGCCCATCTGGCGGTCGAGCTCCTTGACGACCTCAGGCGTGGCCTTCAGGTCGATGACCGAGTAGATGCCCTCGGACTGCTTGTTGATCTCGTAAGCCAGACGGCGACGACCCCAGGTGTCGACCTTCTCCACCTTGCCGCCGGCGTTGCGGACGACGGTGAGGAAGTTCTCGATCAGGGGGGAGACAGCGCGCTCCTCGACCGAGGGGTCGAGGATGACCATCACCTCGTAGTGACGCATGGGTAACCCACCTCCTTTGGACTCAACGGCCACGGTCTCTCCGTGGCAGGAGGGTTGTGCAGCGTCGGCACCGGAGCAGTGACGACACCGGCCACCGTAGCGGCCGGGTCCGACAGCGGGCCCCGCTCACCCCGGAGGGGGTGGTCGCCCGGAAGAGGGCGCAAGGGGGCACAACTACACCAGTGCAGACGGCCAACCCTACCCGCACCCGTACGGCCGAACAAAACGCATAGGGGTTGTGAGAGCGGCCCAACCGCCGCAATCTGGACGGAACGGGATTCCTGCTCGTTCGTCTCCACGCCAGGAGGTGGGACACATGGCCCAGTCCGTCCACCACATGCCGGCCCTCACGCTGAACACCGACGGCCACCCGCACCCCCGCGAGAACACCCTGGTGGCCCTCACGGCCGTGCTGGGAGTGATCGCCTTCACGACCTCGTTCTTCCACAACCTCCACCTGCTGACCTCGTGGACCGGTCTGTTCGGGATCGTCACCGGGCTGCTGGGCGTGTTCGTCTCGGTCACCACGGCCGAGCGGTTCGTGCTGATGGTCAGCCTCGGCGCCTCGGCCGTCGGCTTCTACCTGGGGATGGCCCGCGGGGGACTCTGGGGCTGAACCCGGCCCCCGGCCGCCCCGCGCGGAACCCTGGGCGCCCCCGTGGCGTATCTGCAAGGAGACAGGTACGCGACGGGGGCGCCGTCACGCCCGGGGACTCGGGCGTCCGGGCCCCGGACGATAGGGTCAGCCCGAGAACCTGGGGCTCACCGCAGCCCGACCGACGAGGAGCACCGAGCATGAGCCTGCGCCTGAGGACGATCACCCGCGAGGAGCACCTCGCCTTCATCAGGAGCCGTGCCTCGGCCAGCCACATGCAGGTCCCGTCCTGGGGCGACGTGAAGGCCGAGTGGCGATCGGAGTCGATCGGCTGGTTCGACGAGGCCAACCAGCTCGTCGGCGCCGGCCTGGTGCTCTACCGGCAGCTGCCCAAGGTCAAGCGCTACCTCGCCTACCTGCCCGAGGGCCCGGTCATCGACTGGTTCGACCGCGACCTCGACCGCTGGCTCTCCCCGATGCTGGCGCACCTGAAGTCCCAGGGCGCCTTCTCGGTGAAGATGGGCCCGCCGGTGGTCATCCGCCGCTGGAACGCCCCCACCATCAAGGAGGCCATCGCCGCCAAGCAGGCCAAGCGCCTGCGCGACATCGAGGCCGACTGGTACGAGCCGCGCGCCTTCGAGGTGGCCGACCGGCTGCGCAAGGCGGGCTGGCTGCAGGGCGAGGACGGCGGCGCCGGCTTCGGCGACGTCCAGCCCCGCTACGTGTTCCAGGTGCCGCTGGCCAACCGCTCGCTGGACGACATCCAGAAGGGCTTCAACCAGCTCTGGCGCCGGAACATCAAGAAGGCCGAGAAGAGCGGCGTCGAGGTGTTCCAGGGCGGCTACGACGAGCTGCCGATCTTCCACCAGCTCTACCTGGTCACCGCCGAGCGCGACCGCTTCACCCCGCGCCCGCTGTCCTACTTCCAGCGGATGTGGAAGGCCCTCACCGCCGAGGACCCCAACCGAATGCGGCTCTACATCGCCTACCACGAGGGCGAGCCGCTGGCCGCGACCACGATGCTCGTGGTCGGCGAGCACGTCTGGTACTCGTACGGCGCCTCGGCCAACCACAAGCGCGAGGTCAAGCCCTCCAACGCGATCCAGTGGCGCATGATGCGCGACTCCTACGCCCTCGGCGGCGGCGTGTACGACCTGCGCGGCATCAGTGACACCCTGGACGAGAACGACCATCTGTTCGGCCTGATCCAGTTCAAGGTCGGCACCGGCGGCCAGGCGGCCGAGTACCTCGGCGAGTGGGACTTCCCGCTCAACAAGCTGCTGCACAAGGCCCTCGACCTCTACATGTCCCGCCGCTGAGGAGGCTGACCCGATGACGCTGTCGCTCTACCTCGACACCGAACGCTGGCGCGCCCACCAGCGCACCGTGCTGGCCGAGTTCCCCGGACTGGTGCCGGTCGCCAAGGGGAACGGCTACGGCCTGGGCAACCACCGGCTGGCCGAGGAGGCGACGCTGCTCGGCACCGGCGTGCTGGCCGTCGGCACCGCGTACGAGGCGGCCGACGCCGCCGAGTGGTACGGCGGCGAGCTGCTGGTCCTCACCCCGTACCGGGTCGGCGAGGAGGTGCTGCCGCTGCCGCACGCCCGGGTGATCCGGACGGTGGCGAACCTGGACGCCCTGCGGGCACTGCCCGGCGCCCGGGTGGTGGTGGAGTGCATGACCACGATGCGCCGGCACGGGGTCTCCGCCGCCGAGCTCCCGGCGGTCGCCGCCGAGCTGGACGGCGTGGCCTTCGAGGGCCTGGCCCTGCACCTGCCGATGGACCGGCCGGACGGCTCCAGCCCGGTCGAGGAGGTCGCCCACTGGGTGGACACCGCCCGGGCCGCCGGGCTGCCGGTGCACACCGTGTACGTCAGCCACCTGGGCGCGGCCGGCATGGAACAGCTGGCCCAGCGCTACCCGGACACCGTCTTCCGCGCCCGGATCGGCACCCGGCTCTGGCTGGGCGACCACGGCGCCCTGGAGGTCCGGGCCACCGTGCTGGACGTCACCCCGGTGCGCAAGGGCGACCGCTACGGCTACCGCCAGCACCCGGCGCCGTCCGACGGCCACATCGTGGTCGTGGCCGGCGGCACCGCGCACGGCATCGGCCTGGAGGCGCCCAAGTACGTGCAGGGCATGTCCTCGCGGGCCAAGGGCATCGCCCGGGCCGGTCTGGCGACGGTCAACAAGACCAAGTCGCCGTTCCACTGGGCGGGCAAGCAGCTCTGGTTCGCCGAGCCGCCGCACATGCAGGTCTCGCTGCTGTTCCTGGACGGGGAGACCAAGGCCCCCGCGATCGGCGAGGAGCTCGGTCTCCAGGTGCGGCACACCACCACGCACTTCGACCGCGTGGTGGACCGCTGACCGTCCGTCCGGGCGGGGCCTACGGCTTGTCGGCCGGCTCCAGCAGCTGCGGCTCACCGAGCCACTGCTCGGCGCCGGCCGGCGCGTACCCGGCGTAGCTCTCCTCCTCGCGCAGCCGGCGGGCGGTGCCGAGCACGAAGGCGTCCGGGGCGCGGTCGAACACGCCGCCGGACGGGTCGTCGGTGCCGTCCCAGCGCACCGGGTCGCGGTCCGGCAGCAGGACGTCGCGGACCACCATGACGACCAGGTAGAGCGTCCCCAGCAGGTGCAGCACGACCGCGAACTGGTACCAGGCCTCGCCGATGCCGTGCTGCTTGGGCCCGGTGACGAAGCCCAGGTAGGACCAGATGCCCAGGGTGTAGAGCACCTCGCAGGCCTGCCAGACCAGGAAGTCCCGCCAGCGCGGCCGGGCCAGCACCGCGAGCGGCAGCAGCCAGAGCGCGTACTGCGGCGAGTACACCTTGTTGACCAGGACGAACAGGGCGACCACCAGGAAGGCCAGCTGCGCGAAGCGCGGGCGGCGCGGCGCCGAGAGCGTCAGCCACGTGACGGCCAGGCAGCCCAGCACCATCAGCACGCCGATGTAGAGGTCGAGGTCGGCCAGGCCCGCCCCGCGGTTCTGCATCAGGATCACCCAGAACGAGCCGTAGTCCTCGGCGCGGTGCTTGCTGAAGACGTAGAAGGTCGACCAGCCCTGCCAGTTGGCGATCATGATCGGCAGGTTGACGACCAGCCAGGCGCCGAGCGCGCCACCCAGCGCCGCGCGGAACTCGCGCCACTTCCCGGTCCGCCAGCAGAGCACCAGCAGCGGGCCCAGCAGCAGCACCGGGTAGAGCTTGGCCGCGGTGGCCAGGCCGATGAAGACGCCCGCCCAGCCGGGCCGGGAGCCGGCCCACCAGGCCATCGCCACGGCGGCCAGCGCGACCGCGAGCAGGTCCCAGTTGACCGTGCCGTTCAGCAGCAGCACGGGGGCCAGCGCGAACAGCAGGGCGTCCCACGGGCGCCGGCGGTGGGTGCGCGAGAGCGCCACCACGGCCACCACGGCGCAGGCCATCAGCATCCCGGCGTTGATCGCCCAGAACCACTGCTCCTGGCTCTGCTGGGTGCCGCCGCCCGGCGTCAGCCAGGCCGCCAGCTGCATGAACAGCCCGGTGAGCACCGGGTACTCGAGATACTGGAGGTCTCCGGAGGTGCCCGGGATGCGGTCCACGTAGGGGTGCAGCCCGGCCGAGAAGCCGCGGCCGGAGAACAGGTGCGGGATGTCGCTGTAGCAGGCGTGGATGTACTGCGGCGAACCCGGCTGGAACCAGGCCTGCTGGTAGCAGGGCGCCTTCTGCAGCATCCCGAGCACCGAGACCACGATCACCGCCAGCGCCAGGAAGCGCGCCGGGATCCACCAGGAGACGCCCAGCAGCGCCCGGCGGCCGGGCGGGCCGCCGATCACCTCGCTGCCGGCCGCCGCCACCGGGTCCTCGTCGGCCGGGACGACCACGGTGTTGGCCGGCGGGGCGGCCGTGCCGACGGCGGGCTGGGCCGGCCCTGCGGCGTCGCCGGTCCCGACCGGGGCGGCGGATTCGTCACGATCGCTCGACGTCATGCCGGACATCCTGCCGCACCGGCCCGACCGGGACGAGGAGGACCCCGTTCCGGTGCGGCCGCGGCCGCGGCGGTCGGCGGCGAATCATGACGAAACGGCGGCGGCGGCCCTCCGCAGAGGACCGCCGCCGCCGTTCGCCCGTTCGACGGGAGGTGGATCAGCCCGCCGGGGCGACCTGGCCGCCGCCTCCCGGGGTGCTGGTGGGCTTGCCCGACTTGGTCGGCGACGTCGTGGTGGTGGGCGGGTCGGTCGGCGTCGTCGTGGGCTGGGTCGAGTTGCACAGGCCGGGCAGGATGCAGGTGTTCGTCGGACCGGGGTGGGTCTTGGTCGGCTGCGTCTGGGTCGGCTGCGGGGCCGGGCAGTCCACGCCCGGGACGCAGTTCCCGCCGCCCTGGGTGGGCACGGGCGGCTGCGGCGGGTTGTTGCCGCCGGCCGGCTGCGTCTGGGTCGGGCCGGGCTGCTGGGTCGGCGGGGCCGTCGGGGTGTCGGTCATCGTCGGCGAGGCCGTCGGGGACGCCGTGCTCGGGGCGCCGGAGGAGTCCACCTCGGTGCCGACGGGCTGCGGGGTCGGGAAGTCCATCTTCTTCTCGTTGGCCAGGGCGGCCTTCATGTACCGGGTGAAGACGTCGGTCGGGATGTCACCACCGTGGATGGACTCCTTGCCGCCGGTGCCGTTGAGCGACAGCCGCTCGTGCTTGGTCGGGTCCTCGCGCCACATCGCGACGCTGGTGACCAGCTGCGGGGTGTAGCCGACCCACCAGGCCGACTTGTTCTGGTCGGTGGTACCGGTCTTGCCGGCCACCGGGCGGCCCAGCGCGTTGCTCTTGCTACCCGTACCGTTCTTGGCCACGTTCACCAGCACGTCGGTGACGTTGTCCGCGACGGCCGGCTCCAGCGCCACCTTGGCGTCCTTCTTGCCGAAGCCCGCGCGCTCCCTGCCGTCCACCTCGACCTTGGTGACCGAGTAGGGCTCGGACTCCTTGCCGCTGGCCGCCAGCGTGCCGTAGGCGGTGGCCATCCGGATCGGGCTGATGGTGGAGGTGCCGAGGGCGAAGGTCGGGGTCTTCGGGTCGGCGAAGCTCTCCTTCTTGATGCCCATCTGCTCGGCGATGTTGGCCACGTTCTGGCCGCCGACGTCCTGGTTGAGCTGGACGAACGGCACGTTGTACGACCACTGCATGGCCTGCCGCAGCGAGACGTAGCCGCGCTTGCCGCTGTCCTCGTTCTTCTGCCGGTAGGGCTTGCCGTCGTCGCCGATCACCAGCGAGCCGTCGGGCTTGCGGATCTCGGACATGTCGTCGGAGAGGTAGCGGCTGTCGGCGTTGATCCGCTTCGGCTTGCCCTTGTCGTCGGTGGCCGTCTGGACGCCGACCTGCATCGCGGTGGCCAGCACGAAGGGCTTGAAGGTCGAGCCGACCTGGACGCCGATGGCGTCGGCGTTGTTGTCGAAGTGGCCGTTCTCCACGCCGTCGCCGCCGTACAGGGCGACGATCGCACCGTCGCCCGGGCGGATGCTGGCGGAGCCGAACTGCACCCACTTGTCCTGGTCGGGGCGCTTCTGCAGGTTGAGGTTCTCGTTCTTGACGTCGTCGACGGCCTTCTTCAGGGCGTCGACCTTGTCCTTCTCGAACGTGGTGTAGATCTTCAGGCCGCCCTTGTCGATCATCTGCTGGGTGATCGTCTTGTCGGTGGCCATCACGTACTTGTTGGCGGTGTCGACCAGGTAGCTGACCTCACCGTTCATGTTGGAGCTGGGCTTCAGCGGGACCGGGTCCGGGAAGGTGGTGCACTTCGCCCGCTCCTCCGCCGTGGCGTTCTTGGTCTCCACCATCCGGTCGAGGATCCACTTCCAGCGGTCCTCGGCGCGCTGGCGGTTGGCGGCCTTGGTGGGGTCGTAGTAGTTCGCGCCCTTCAGCAGCCCGGCCAGCATGGCGCTCTGGCAGAGGTTGAGGTCCTTGGCGTTGACGCCGTAGTACGCCTGGGCGGCGGCCTGCGCGCCGTTGGCGTTGCGGCCGAACCAGCTGGTGTTGAGGTAGCCCTTCAGGATGTCGGGCTTCTCCATCTTCTGATTGATCTTCAGCGTGATGAAGAACTCCCTGACCTTGCGGGTCAGGGTCTGCTCCTGGCTCAGGTAGGCGTTCTTGACGTACTGCTGGGTGATCGTCGAGGCGCCCTGGGTCTCCCCGCCCTTCGCCATGTTGTAGACGGCGCGCAGCATGCCCTTGGGGTCGACGCCGCTGTCGGTGCGGAAGGTCTCGTTCTCCGCGGCGATGACGGCGTTCTGCAGGGTGGGGCTGATGTCGGCGAGCTCGACGATCTGGCGGTTGGTGTCGCCCTTGCGGGTCATCTCCGTGCCGTCGGCCCAGTAGTAGATGGTGTTCTGATCCTTGACCAGGTCCTTGAGCTGCGGGATCTCGGTGGTCTGGTAGAGGTAGAACACGACGCCGACGCAGGCGGCGAAGACCGTCAGGAACGCGGTCAGCCACTGCTTCCAGGAGGGCAGCCAGCGCCGCACGCCGGTCTTGCCGAACCGCGGGTAGTCGATGAAGCGCTTCTTCCCGGGGTCGGCGGCGGCAGCGGCCGAGGCCGCGGCGGCACCGCGGCGACCCCCCTTGCCGCCCTTCTGCGCGGCCTTGCGCATCTCGGCGCGACCCATCCGGGGCTGCTGGGCGGTCTCCCGGACGCCCGGAGGGCGCCGGCGGCCGATCCCGTCCGAGCTCAGCTCGTCACGGCCGGGTCCGCCCTGACGGCCACCGCCACCCGGGGGCTGCTGCCCGTCACCGCCCGGGTCGGGCGTCCTTCGCCGTCGTTCGCTCATGTTGCAGCCACTCCTCGCCAGGCGGTTCCAGCCTGAAGGCAGGGTTCACGTCCGATGCCCGCCAACCGCCCTAACCCCGGAGGTGGTCCTCGTGCACACGCGACAGCGTACGCAGCAGAGAATCGCAACTAATCGGGCATCAGTCGCCAATAACCGCAAAACGGCAGCAGATCATTACACGCCCGTTGCCAATCTCCCCCGCGCGTCGGCTTGTGATCACATTCACGCGTGCCCCCCTTGCCCCTTTCGAGGGCCCGGTTTACTGTTCTCGATATATCGAGCCGATACATCGAGACGGCATACCGCCCGATGCAGCGGCCGGACGAGGGTCGAGAGGGAGGAGGACGACGGCAGTGGGCAGGCGCTCAGGAGTGTTGGAGTTCGCCGTTCTCGGCCTGCTCCACGACGCACCGATGCACGGCTACGAGCTGCGCAAACGCCTCAACGTCCTGCTCGGCACGCTGCGGGCGTTCTCCTACGGAACGCTCTACCCGTGCCTGAAGAGCCTGGTCGCCCAGGGTTTCCTGGTCGAGGACAACCCGGACGTCGAGTACGTCCCGGCCACCGCGCTCAACGGCAAGCGGTCCAAGACCGTCTACCGGCTCTCCCCCGAGGGCAAGCAGCGGTTCGAGGAGCTGCTCGCCGACTCCGGGCCGGACGCCTGGGAGGACGAGCACTTCGGCGTCCACTTCGCGTTCTTCGGCCAGACCGACCGGGCCGTGCGGATGCGCGTCCTGGAGGGGCGGCGCAGCCGGCTGGAGGAGCGTCTGGAGAAGATGCGCAACTCGCTGGCCCGGGCCCGCGAGCGGTTCGACGACTACACCGTCGAGCTGCAGCGGCACGGACTGGAATCGGTGGAGCGCGAGGTCCGCTGGCTCAACGAGCTGATCGAGACCGAGCGGGCCAACCGCACCGGCCGGACCGGGCCCGCCACCGGCGGCGGCACCACCGCCGCACCCCACAGGACTTCGGACGGCCGTGGCCAGGAGGAAGGGTCCCTGGACCCGCCCGGGCCACCGTACGACCGCCCGGGGCGCTCCGCCCAGGAGCGCTGACACCGCGCCAGCCCCGTGCCGCGCGGCAGGAGTGGGCGCCTCGCGCCCGTACAAGCAGTCATCGAAGAAGCAGGACGAGTGCCGTCGACCCCGGCGGTGCTCATGAGATCACAGGGAGCAACCGGAATGGGTTCGGTTCGCGTAGCCATCGTGGGCGTGGGCAACTGCGCCGCGTCGCTGGTGCAGGGTGTCGAGTACTACAAGGACGCCGACCCGGCCGGCAAGGTCCCCGGGCTGATGCACGTCCAGTTCGGCGACTACCACGTCCGTGACGTGGAGTTCGTCGCGGCGTTCGACGTCGACGCCAAGAAGGTCGGCTTCGACCTGGCCGACGCCATCGGCAACAGCGAGAACAACACCATCAAGATCTGCGACGTGCCGCCGACCGGCGTCACCGTCCAGCGCGGCCACACCCTCGACGGCCTGGGCAAGTACTACCTGGAGACCATCGAGGAGTCCGACGAGGCCCCGGTCGACGTCGTCCAGGTCCTCAAGGACCAGCAGGTCGACGTCCTGGTCTGCTACCTGCCCGTGGGTTCCGAGGCCGCGGCCAAGTTCTACGCGCAGTGCGCCATCGACGCCAAGGTCGCCTTCGTGAACGCCCTGCCGGTGTTCATCGCGGGCACCAAGGAGTGGGCGGACAAGTTCACCGAGGCCGGCGTGCCGATCGTCGGTGACGACATCAAGTCCCAGGTCGGCGCCACCATCACGCACCGCGTGATGGCCAAGCTGTTCGAGGACCGCGGTGTCATCCTCGAGCGCACCATGCAGCTGAACGTCGGCGGCAACATGGACTTCAAGAACATGCTCGAGCGCGAGCGCCTGGAGTCCAAGAAGATCTCCAAGACGCAGGCCGTCACCTCGCAGATCCGCGACCGCGAGCTGGGCGCCAAGAACGTCCACATCGGCCCCTCGGACTACGTGGCGTGGCTGGACGACCGCAAGTGGGCGTACGTCCGCCTCGAGGGTCGCGCGTTCGGCGACGTCCCGCTGAACCTGGAGTACAAGCTCGAGGTCTGGGACTCCCCGAACTCGGCCGGTGTCATCATCGACGCCGTGCGCGCCGCGAAGATCGCCAAGGACCGCGGCATCGGCGGCCCGATCCTGTCGGCCTCCTCGTACTTCATGAAGTCCCCGCCGGTCCAGTACTTCGACGACGAGGCCAAGGAGAACGTCGAGAAGTTCATCCGCGGCGAGGTCGAGCGCTGAGCGCTGAGCTGCACCGCGGGTGACCGCCCGTAGCGGCTCCGAAGGGCCCACGATCACCGGATCGTGGGCCCTTCACCGTTTCCCGGCCGATGTTTCACGTGAAACAACGGACGGATCCATGGCACCCTGAGCGGGTGGCGATCACCGAGAACGGCAGCACCCACCAGTCCCCGCACCGTGCCACGCTCCTCGGTCTCCTGCGCGGCCGGGACTTCCGGCGGCTGCTGACCGCCCGGGTGCTCTCCCAGCTCTCGGACGGCGTCTTCCAGGTCTCGCTCGCCGCCTACGTCGTGTTCTCCCCGGAGAAGCAGTCCTCCCCCGCCGACATCGCCTCGGTGCTGGCCGTGATGCTGCTGCCGTTCTCGGTGATCGGCCCGTTCGCCGGCGTGCTGCTGGACCGCTGGCGCCGCCGCCAGGTCCTCTACTACGGCAACCTGGCCCGCTTCGGGCTCGGGCTGGGCACCGGCGCACTGCTGCTGGCGGAGGCGCCGACCTGGCTGTTCTTCGCCTCGGCGCTGCTGGTCACCGCGCTCAACCGGTTCATCCTGGCCGGCCTGTCCGCCGCCCTCCCCCGGGTGGTGGAGCAGGACCGGCTGGTGACCGCCAACGCCCTCTCCCCCACCCTGGGCACGGTCGCCGCGGCCTCCGGCGGCGGCATCGGCTTCCTGCTGCACCAGGTGATGGCCCCGGGGCCGCGGGCGGACGCAGCGCTGGTGACGGTGGCCTCGCTGCTCTACCTGTCGGCCGCGCTGGCCGCCCGCCGGATGGACCGCGACCTGCTCGGCCCGGAGCAGCACGGGGACCGGCCCGCGCTCGGCCAGGCCCTGGTCCGGGCCGCCGTCGAGCTCGGTGCCGCCGTCCGCCACCTGGCCCGGGACTGCCGGCCCGCCGTCCACGCGCTGGCGGCCGTCACCGCGGCCCGGTTCTGCTACGGCGTGCTGATCGTGGTCGTGGTGATGCTCGCCCGCTACACCTTCAACGACCCGGCCGACAGCGCGGCCGGGCTGGTCACCCTCGGCCAGGCGGTCGGCCTCTCCGCCGCCGGGTTCTTCATCGCCGCGGTGATCAGCCCCTGGTGCACCCGCCGGCTCGGACTGGCCGGCTGGATGACGGTCTGCCTCGCGGCGCCGGTGGTCTTCGTCCCGGCGCTCGGCCTGAGCTTCTCCCTGGTGCCCTGCCTGGTCGCGGCGCTGCTGCTCGGGGTGGTCACCCAGGGCACCAAGATCTGTGCCGACACGGTGGTCCAGGAGTCGGTCGAGGACGAGTACCGCGGCCGGGTGTTCGCCATCTACGACGTGCTGTTCAACGTGGCCTTCGTGGCGGCCGCCCTGGTCACCGCGCTGGTGCTGCCGCTGTCCGGCCGCTCGGTCGCGGTGGTCGGCGGGGTGTCCGCGGTGTACGCGATCTCCGCGGCCCTCTACCTGCGCGCCGCCCGGCGGGACGAGCCCCTCCCCGGCGGCCCGTCCTCCTGACCCCCCCGGGCCCTCGGGACCGACGGCGTCCGAGCGAGTCGCTAAGGTACGTCAGACCTGTCGGAGCGACAGCACTCGGTCTCGGGGGACGAACTGATGAGCACACCGCCCAACCCGTACGGGCCGCCGCCGGCGTACGGCCAGCCTCAGCCGGCCTACGGGCCGCCGCAGCCCGGGTACGGACAGCAGCCGCCCGCGGGGCCGTACGGGTACCCGCAGCCGGCCCCGCCGCAGCCCGCGCCCGGCTACGGGCCGCCCCCGGGGTACGGCCCGCCGCAGCCCGGCGCCCAGCCGCCGTACGGGCAGCAGCCCCCCGCCGGGCCCTACGGGTACCCGCAGCCCGGACCGGCCGGCCAGGCCCCCGCGGCACCCGCCAAGAAGCGCGGGACCAAGGCCAAGCTGAAGGCCGTCGGGCTGGTCGGCGGCTGCATCGCCCTGGCCGTCGGCTACTTCGTGAGCGGTCCGAGCGTCAGCAGCGCCAAGCCCGGCGACTGCGTCAAGGTGAGCGGTTCACGCGACGTCGAGATCGCCAAGTGCACTGACTCCAAAGCGAATTACCGCGTCCTGTCGACGTTCGACAACACCACCGACGTGAACCGCTGCAAGCAGACGCCGCAGACCACCAGTGCCGTGTCGGGCAAGAGCGGACGCCGCTGGAACAAGAAGCGGTACGTGCTCTGCCTCGGCCCGCTGGCCCGCACCGGCACCCCGCCGGTCGGGAAGTCCTGACCTCTCCGCCACCACCGTCCCCGGGGGACCTCTTGTCCGTTCCGCCGCCCCAGATGCCGTACGGCGCGCAGCCGCCCAACGACGGCAACCCGTACGCCACCGGTAACCCGTACGGCCAGCCGACTCCGCCACCCCCGCCGTCGGGCCCGCCCGGCTACGGCTACCCGGCCGCCCCGCCGCCGCCCGACCAGGCGTACGGCTACCCCCAGCAGTCCGCGCCCGGCTACGGCTACGGGTACCCGCAGCCCGGGCCGCAGGACGGGCCCACCTGCCGCTTCTGCGGCGGATTCCCGGCCGTGGACACCACCGTCCGCGGCCACCAGGGCCTGGTCCTGGCCTACCGGATGCTGCGGATGTCCGGCCCGTTCTGCCGCACCTGCGGGACGGCGACGGTGCGCGACATGTCCGCCCGCACCCTGGTCCAGGGCTGGTGGAGCCCGGTCTCGGTGCTGCTGGCCCCGATCACCCTGCTGCTGAACCTGATCCCCAACGGCCGGGTCAAGCAGCTGCCGTACCCCGTCCCGGGCAGCCACGGACCGCAGCTCGACCCCGGCGTCCCGCTGACCCGGCGGCCGCACATGCTGGCGCTGCTGCTGCCGCTGTCGCTGGTCCTGACGATCGTGCTGGCCGCCACCGGGGTGCTCGGCCCCAAGAAGGACGACCCGGTCACGCCGGTCTCGGTGCCCACGGTGACGGTGCCCCCGGTGACCACCTTCTCGCCGCCGCCGCTGCCGACGTACACCCCGCGGCCGGTGCCCACGCCGACGTTCACGCTCCCGCCGGTGGCCACCCCCAGCGCCACTCCGGACGGCATCGACGACGCCAAGATCGGCGACTGCCTGCGCAACGAGAACGGCACCGGCGCCACCCACGACGCCAGCCCGAAGATCACCATGCTGCCCTGCAGCGACTCCCGCGCCCAGTACAAGGTGGTCTGGAAGTACTTCGCCACCTCCGACGACAAGGTCTGCGAGAAGCAGCCGAAGTCGGACAGCACCTACACCCGCACCTACTCCAACCTGACGGCGCTGAGCTACGTGCTCTGCCTGCAGAGCGTCAACGGCTGACGGGCACCCGCCCGGAGGGGGCGGCTCCGGCCGAGGCCGGGGCCGCCCCCTCCGGCGTGCTCAGCCCTGCTGCGCCGCCCACCAGGCGCGCAGCGCGGCGACCGCCTCGTCGTGCTCCATCGGGCCGTGCTCCAGCCGGAGCTCGAGCATGTGCTTGTAGGCCCTGCCGACCTGCGGCCCGGGCTTGAGGTCGAGCAGCTCCATGATCTGGTTGCCGTCCAGCGCCGGGCGGACGGCGTCCAGCTCCTCCCGCGCCTTGAGCTCGGTGATCCGCTCCTCCAGGCCGTCGTAGGTGCGCGACAGCGCCGCCGCCTTCTTGCGGTTGCGGGTGGTGCAGTCGGAGCGGGTGAGCTTGTGCAGGCGCTCCAGGAGCGGGCCGGCGTCGGTGACGTAGCGGCGCACCGCGGAGTCCGTCCACTCGCCGCCGCCGTAGCCGTGGAAGCGCAGGTGCAGCTCGACCAGGCGCGAGACGTCCTCGGTGAGCTCCTTGGAGTACTTGAGCTCGCGCATCCGCTTGCGGGTCATCTTCGCGCCGACCACCTCGTGGTGGTGGAAGGAGACCCGGCCGTCCGACTCGAACCGGCGGGTGCGCGGCTTGCCGATGTCGTGCAGCAGCGCGGCCAGCCGCAGGGTGAGGTCCGGGCCCTCCTGCTCCAGGTCGACGGCCTGCTCCAGGACGGTCAGCGAGTGCTCGTAGACGTCCTTGTGCCGGTGGTGCTCGTCGCGCTCCAGCCGCAGCGCGGGCAGCTCGGGCAGCACGTGGTCGGCCAGGCCGGTGTCGACCAGCAGCCGCAGGCCCTTGACCGGGTGCTCGGCGAGCAGCAGCTTGTTCAGCTCGGCCTGGACCCGCTCGGCGGAGACGATGGCGATCCGCTCGGCCATCGCGGTCATCGCCGCGACGACCTCGGGGGCCGGGTCGAAGTCGAGCTGGGCGGCGAACCGGGCCGCGCGCATCATCCGCAGCGGGTCGTCGGAGAAGGACTCCTCGGGGGTGGCGGGGGTGCGCAGCACCCGGGCCTCCAGGTCCTCCAGGCCGTGGTGCGGGTCCACGAAGCCGCGGCCGGGCAGGTCGACCGCCATCGCGTTGACCGTGAAGTCCCGGCGGACCAGGTCCTCCTCGATGGTGTCGCCGTAGGTGACCTCGGGCTTGCGGGACGTCCGGTCGTACGCCTCGCAGCGGTAGGTGGTGATCTCGATCAGGAAGGAGCCCTGGGGGGTGTCCTTGCGGGCGCCCACGGTGCCGAAGGCGATGCCGACGTCCCAGACCGCGTCCGCCCAGCCTCTGACCAGCTTCAGCACCTGCTCCGGGCGGGCGTCCGTGGTGAAGTCCAGGTCGTTGCCGAGCCGGCCGAGCAGGGCGTCCCGCACCGAGCCGCCGACCAGGGCCAGCCGGTGACCGGCCGCCTGGAACCGGCGGGCGATCTCGTCGGCGACCGGCGACACCCGCAGCAGCTCTTGCAGCCCCATCGTCTGGGCCTCGCTCAGGCCTGGGACGGCCTGCACGGCGGTGCTGGAACGGTCGGTGCGCGCGGTGGACTCATTGGCAGTGGACACGGCTCACAAGGGTACGTGCCCCGGAAGGTCAACCGCCCGCGCGTTTTGGGCGTCTCACCCCAAGGCCCGCAACACTGCATCCCGGGCTGCATCGTTACCATGCCGGTGGACGGGTTCGGGCACCGGACTGGGGATGCGGTGTCGCGTGCCACCGCGACCGGCGGAGCGTAGCGCCGGAACCGGTCGGGCATCCGCGGCACCAACGCGGCGACGAGCGTCAGGCGAAGAGCGTCATGCGAACAGCATCAGCAGCGAGCGATCGAGAACGGCGAGGGCGGAACGAGTGAGTGAGCCGGCACGGCACTCGGGCCTGGGGGCGCACCGACAGTCTGGACGGGCCGACGACCCCGCCGGGGGGCGCGGGCCCGGGACGCGCGCGCGCCGCGCGGCCCGTCGGCTCGCCGCCGCCTGCGGGGCCGCCCTGACCCTGTTCGCGGCGGCCGCCCCGGCCACCGCGCTGCCCGCGGGCGGCAACGTCCGGCCGGCCGCGGACAGCGGCGTCTCGGCCGAGTCCCCGGTGGTGATGACCATCGAGTCGATGACGCCGCAGGTGGCCGCCCCGAACGGCGTGGTCACCATCACCGGGCACGTCACCAACGCCGGCAAGGCGGCGCTCAAGGACGCCCACGCGGCCGTCCGCAAACCCAACTCGGGCAAGCCGCTGCAGCGGCGCAACGACCTGTCCCTGGTGGCCGGCCGGACCGTCCCGACCGGTCAGGACGGCGTGGAGCTGGACAGCCCGCAGTTCGCCCTGCCCCCGCTCGGCCCCGGTCAGAGCCAGCCGTACACCCTGGGCGTCGCGGTGAACGAGCTCGGGATGTCCGAGAGCGGCGTCTACGAGCTCGCGGTGGACGCCTGGGGCGCCACCGCGGACAACCCGCGCGAGCGCGCCCTGGGCATCGCCCGGACCTTCCTGCCGTACAACCCGGGCGGGGCCGCCGAGGCCCAGCCGACCAGGGTCACCACGCTCTGGCCGCTGGTGCACGCGCCCGTCCTGGCCGCGCAGACCTACGCCGAGAACGACCAGACCGTCCCGGTGCTGCGGGACGACAGCCTGGCCGCCGAGTTCGCCCCGGGCGGCCGGCTCTACGAGCTGGTGGACACCGGCGCCAAGCTGAACGGGCTGACCTGGGTGGTCGACCCGGACCTGCTGGACACCGCCTTCGCGATGACCAAGCCGTACCGGGTGCAGAAGCCGGGCGCCGACGGCAAGCCCGCCAAGGAGGACAACACCTTCCTCGGCACCGGCTCCGCCGCCGCCACGGCCTGGCTGGACAAGCTGCGGGCGGCCGTCGCCAAGCAGGGCTCCCAGGTGGTGTCGCTGCCGTACGCCGACCCGGACCTCGCCTCGATCGCGCACAACGGCGCGGACCTGGCCGGCATGGGCACCGCCCTGGGCAAGGCGGCGACCGCCGGCCGGCTGACCGTCGAGGGCCGGCTGTCCGTGGACACCCGCTCGGACGTGGCCTGGCCGTACCAGGGCTACCTGGACCAGCAGATCGCCGGCGTCGCCCAGCAGTCCGGCAGCGGCCTGGTCCTGGTCAACGGCGCGAGCATGCCGGAGCCGGACTCGATGACCTACACGCCGTCCGCGGTGCGGCCGATCGGCAACGGGCAGAACGCGGTGGTCGCCGACGAGACGGTCTCCGGGCTGTTCCAGGGCGACCTCGGCACCCCGCAGGCGCAGACCCTGGCCGTCCAGCGCTTCCTCGCCGAGACCTACACGATCACCCACGAGCAGCCGCAGAACCAGCGCGGACTGCTGGTGATGCCGCCGCGCGACCTGACCGTGAACACCGCCAAGGCGCTGGCGAGCGCCCTGTCCGCGGCGTCCGACAAGTGGCTGGCGCCGGTCAAGCTGGACACCCTGGCCCAGGGCCCGGCGGACCAGAAGGCCACCACGGCCGTGCCCCCCGCCACCGACTACCCGACCCGGGCCCGTGCCTCGGAACTCCCCGCCGCAGCCCTGACCAGCACCGACGGGATCCAGCACAACCTGGACATGCTGATGCGGGTGCTCACCCTGCCGCAGCGGGTGCGCGGCCCCTTCAGCGCCGCGATGGTCCGCTCGCTGTCCACCGAGTGGCGCGCCGAGGCACCGTCCGGGGCGGCCTACCGCGCCGGCGTCGCCGTGTACCTGAACGAACTGATCGAGGCCGTCCGGGTGCCGCAGAAGAGCGCGGTCACCCTCTCCGGCGACACCGGCCTGCTGCAGGTCAGCGTCCGCAACGACCTCACCCAGCCTGTCACCAACCTCAAGCTGGTGCTCACCTCCACCCAGCCGAACCGGCTGAAGGTGAAGACCGAGGAGCAGCTGGTCATCCCCGCCTCGGCCAGCATCACCCTCCGCTTCCAGGCCGAGGCCCACAACAACGGGCCGGTCACCATGACCGCCCAGCTGTGGACCACCGGCCCCAACGCGGAGAAGTACGGCGACGAGCAGAACTTCCGGGTCGAGGTCACCTCGGTGACCAACGGGGTGCTCTACGTCTTCGCGGGCGCCGCCGTCCTGCTGCTGCTGGCCGCGCTGCGCTTCGTCCGCCAGCGCAAGCGGCGCGCCGGGCAGCCGCACGCCGACGGCGACCAGCCGGTGGAGGGCCCGGCGGCCGACGCCGCCCGGGAGCCGGCCGGGGACGGGACCGCGGACGACGCCGCCGACGGTACCGGCGCCGGAGCCGGGGGCCGCCCGGAGGACGCCGCCGACCAGGACACCACCGGCGACGGACGGGCGCGGACACCGCGCGGCAGCAGCGCGGATGGCCGGGATCGGGCCGCCAGTGATGAGAAGGTTGGTCCTTGATACCGCCGACCCCCCGCAACGCCGGGCCGGCCTCCCCCACGACAGCGAAGAGGTGACATGACCGGGCGCAGCGAGGAGCGGCCCCCGGGCCGCGGTGAGAGCCGGCCGGGTGCCGAGTCGCCGTCCGGCGACTGGTACGTGGCCGACACCTACGCCCAGGACCCGTACGCGGCCGACGCGTACGGCAACCCGCAGGACGGTCCTGACCCGTACGGCCTGCGGGCCGACCGGCCCGCCGCACCGCAGCCGCAGGCCACCGCGTACGACGTTCCGCCGCAGCTGCCGCCGCAGGGCGGCGGCTACCCGACGCCGGTGGCGCCGGCGCCGTTCACGGCCCCCGTGCCGCCCGTGCAGCCCGGCTGGGACACCCCGGCGCAGCCCGCCTGGCAGGAGCCGCACGCCCCGGCCGGCGGCGACCGCTGGGGTGCCGCCGAGCAGCCCCGGCCGCAGTGGGAGCCCGGTCCCGCGCACTCGGCCTGGGACAGCGAGACCACCGAGTACGTCGGCGTGGACGCGCTGTTCGGCGCGCCCCAGGCGCAGGCGGCCGCCCAGCCGCCGGCGCCCCAGCCCGCCCCGGCCCCGCCGGCGGCCCCGTCGGCCGGCCACGTGCCGCCCTTCGGCACGCCGCCGACCGCCCCCGCGCCGTACCCGCCGGCGGGCGGCTACCCGGGGCAGCAGCCGCCGCACGGCGGACCGGACGGTCACCGCCCCTTCGTGCCCCCGATCGAGTTCGACCCGCCGCTCTCCGAGGAGGAGGCCACCATGCAAGTGGCCGCCGTCGCGGTGCCGCCGGCGGTGGAGCCGCTGGCGGACATCGTCGCCGAGGAGCACGCCGCGCAGCAGGCGCAGACGACCGCTCCCGCCCCGGCGGCCGGCGGCGGCAAGGTCGCCAACCTGCTCAACTCCAGCGCGATCATGGCGGCGGGCACGCTGGTCTCCCGCGGCACCGGCTTCGTCCGCACCATGGTGATCACCGCGGCCATCGGCGTCGTCACGATGGGTGACTCGTACAACGCCGCGAACACCCTGCCGACCCTGCTGTACATCCTGATCGGCGGCGGCGCGCTGAACGCGGTCTTCGTGCCGCAGCTGGTGCGCAGCATGAAGAACGACGAGGACGGCGGCACCGCCTACGCCAACCGGCTGCTCACCCTGGTGATGGTCGGACTCGGCGGCGTGGCCTTCCTGGCCGTGCTCGGGGCGCCCCTCCTGGTGCAGCTGATCGCGCACCCGATGATGGAGAACGCGGCCCGCGCCGACACCACGGTGGCGCTGGCCCGGTACTGCCTGCCCACGATCTTCTTCATGGGCGTCCACGTCGTGATGGGCCAGATCCTGAACGCCCGCGGCCGGTTCGGCGCGATGATGTGGACCCCGGTCCTCAACAACGTCGTGGTGATCTTCACCTTCGGCGCCTACATCTGGGTGTACGGCGGCTTCGGCGGCACCCAGGTGACCCCCGAGACGATCTCCCCCGAGGGCGTCCGGCTGCTCGGCCTCGGCACCCTGCTCGGCCTCGTCGTCCAGTCCCTGGCGATGATCCCGTACCTGCGGGCCGCCGAGTTCCGCTTCCGGCCCCGCTTCGACTGGCGCGGCCACGGCCTGGGCAAGGCCGCCCGGCTGGCCAAGTGGACCTTCTTCTTCGTGCTCGCCAACCAGGCCGGCTACCTGGTGATCACCCAGCTGGCCACCGCCGCCGGAAGCGCCGCGGAGAAGAGCGGCCACGGCGGTGTCGGCCTCTCGGCCTTCTCCAACGCCCTGCTGATCTGGCAGCTCCCGCAGGCCGTCATCACCGTCTCGATCATGAGCGCGGTGCTCCCGCGGCTCTCCCGGGCGGCGGCCGACGAGGACGCCGGCGCCGTCCGCGACGACCTGTCGTACGGGCTGCGCACCACCGCGGTGGCGGTCGTCCCGGGCGCCTTCCTGTTCCTGTCGCTCGGCCCGGCGATCGGCCGCACGATCTACGCGGTCGGCGGCAGCACGACGGCCCTGGACGACGCGACCAACGTCGGCCTGATGCTCTCGGCCTTCGCGCTCGGGCTGATCCCGTACTCGGCCCAGTACGTGATGCTGCGCGGCTTCTACGCCTACGAGGACACCCGGACGCCGTTCTCCAACACCGTCTGGGTGGCGGTCTGCCAGGCCGGCTTCTCGCTCGTCTGCTGGTTCGCCCTGCCCGCCCAGTGGACCGTGATCGGCATGGCCTTCGGCTACGGCCTGGCCTACGCGGTCGGCGTCACGGTCGCGCTGCCGAAGCTGAAGAAGAAGATCGGCGGCCTGGACACCAAGCGGATCGGCAAGACCTACAGCCGGCTGGCCGCCGCCTGCGTGCCGGCCGCGGTGATCGGCCTCGGCGTCAGCCTGGCGGTGCAGCGGGTGCTCGGCGGCTGGTCGGGCAGCGTGCTCTCGGTGCTGCTGGCCGGCGGTCTCCAGATGGTGGTTTTTGTGTTCATCGCGAAACGCCTGCGGATCGAGGAACTCAACGCCATGCTCGGCATGGTCCGCGGCCGACTGGGCCGCTGACCGTCGCACCAACCGGCCGGACGAGCGGGCGCCCTGACCGGGCGTCAACCGGGGGCACCGCCCCCGCCGCCCGTCCGGCCGCCGTCGGTCCGCCCTCCGCACCCCGCCCCACCGGGCCCGCGAGATGGCGGCCCGGTGTCGGATCTGCACCACATCTCTCCACCATCGTGCAACCGAGCGGACCCCTCAGAGGTCGTACTCGGTGGAGAAGAGTGGGCACAATTGTCCTGGAGCACGGGGCCCCCAACCCGCGGGCTCCAGCGACTCTCTCAGGCCGGGGCGACACAAGGGGAGGCAGGACCACGGTGGCTGATGGCACCAAGGCGGTCGTCGACACGTCAGCAGCTGACGCGGCGGCGGACGAGGCCGCACTGGCCGCGGCGATCGACCGGCTCGCGGGCGGGAAGACCGCCCCGGCGGGCGCCGCCGACGCCCCCTCCCCGGACTCCCCCGCGGGCACCGACCGGGAGGCCGGCGACACGGCCCCGGACGACGCCCCGGACGACTCGGACGACGGGCCGGACAGCCCGGCCGCCCCCGCCGGGGAGGAGACCTCGGAGATCACCGCTCCGCTCTCCGTCCGGGAGATCGCCGCCGAACTGGCCGCCGGCACCCCCCGGAGCAAGCCCGCCCCCGCCGAACCGGCCGCCGCCCGGCGCCGCCCCACCGACCCGCAGCCCACCGTCGACCCGCGCGACACCGCCACCCTCCCCCGCACCCTCCCCGCGCCGCTGCGGCACAGCGGCGACATGATCGGCCACCGGTACCGGCTGGAGGAGTGCATCTCCCAGACCGAGACCTTCAGCAGCTGGCGCGCCGTCGACGAGAAGCTGCGCCGCGCCGTCGGCGTCCACCTGATGGCCTCCGGGCACCAGCGGGCGCGCAAGGTGCTGGCCGCCGCCAAGTCCGCGGCCCTGCTGGGCGACCCGCGCTTCGTGCAGGTCCTGGACGCCGTCCAGGAGGGCGAGCTGGTCTACGTCGTGCGGGAGTGGCTGCCGCACGCCTCCGACCTGGCCAAGCTGCTCGCCGACGGCCCGATGGAGCCGCACGAGGCGTACCAGATGGTCCGCCAGGTCACCGACGCCGTCGCGGCCGCCCACCGGCGCGGCCAGGCCCACCTGCGGCTCACCCCGCGCTGCGTGCTGCGCACCGACAGCGGCCAGTACCGGATCAACGGCATCGCCGTGGACGCCGCGCTGCGCGGGCTCCCCGCCGACGACGACACCGACGACGCCCAGCGCGCCGACACCCGTGCGATCGGCGCGCTGCTGTTCGCCGCGCTCACCCACCGCTGGCCCTACCCCGAGGACCGCTACGACCTCCAGGGGCTCCCCAAGGGCCTCCAGAACGTCGCGCCGGACCAGGTCCGGGCCGGCGTCCACAAGGGCCTGTCCGAGCTCGCCGCCAGGGCCCTGTTCGACCACCCGCCGCACCACGCCGCGCCGATCACCACCCCGGAGGAGCTGGCCCGGGCGATCTCGCTGATGCCCCGGATCCGTCAGCCCGAGCCGGAGCTGCCCGCCTACCCGGCCCCGCCCCGGCACAACACCCACTCCCTGCCCACCGCGCCCAACCCCTCCCGGGTCGCCGACCCGGCGGTCGCCCCGCTGCCGCCCTCCTCCCGGCCGACCGCCGCCCGCCGCACCCGGCGGCGGCTGCGCCGGGTGGTCAAGGCCACCGCCTGGACGGTCGCGCTGGGCGCCATCGGCCTCGCCTCGTGGCAGTTCGTCGACGCCATGCGCAACAACAACGGCGCCGTGGCCTCCCCGCTGCCCACCGCCAGCAGCGCCGCGCCGACGGCCCAGAAGGCGACGCACGCACCGACGCCGATCCCCGTCAAGGAAGCGATCTCCTACAACCCCCGGGGCGACTCCCCGGAGTCGACCTACCTGCTGCCGAAGGCCTTCGACGGCGACCCGACCACGGCCTGGTCGACCAAGCAGTACTTCGACCCCTTCGGTCCCAAGCCCCCGCTCAAGGACGGCACCGGCCTGCTCATCGACCTGGGCTCGCAGCAGTCGGTCAGCTCGGTGAGCGTCCAGTTCGTCGGCACCACCACGGCCGAGCTCCGGATCCCCGGTGCCCAGGCCGCCGCCAACCCGACCGGGGCCCAGCCCGAGGCCTTCACGGTGCTCGACAAGCAGTCCGGCACCACGGCCGACTTCACCCTGGGCAACCCGGCGAACACGCGTTATCTCTTGATCTGGCTGACCAGTCTGCCGAAGGATACGGAAGGCAAGTGGCGCGGGCAGATCGCCGAGGTCAAGGTCTTCGGCTGACCGCACGCCCGCGCAGCGCGACGACGGCAGGGGGCAAGGGGTGACAGTGGCGGACGACGACGCGGCGCTGCTCGCCCGGCACGTCGCCGGGGACCGGGAGGCCTTCGGCCTCCTGGTGAACCGCCACCGGGACCGCCTCTGGGCGGTCGCACTGCGCACCCTAGGCGACCGCGAGGAGGCCGCCGACGCCCTCCAGGACGCCCTGGTCTCCGCCTTCCGCGCCGCCCCCGGCTTCCAGGGGCGCTCGGCCGTCACCACCTGGCTGCACCGGATCGTGGTCAACGCCTGCCTGGACCGGGCCCGGCGCAGCGCCACCCGGCGCACCACCCCGCTCGACGAGGACCCGCAGCGCCTGGACACCCTGGTCGGCGCCTCGGAGCCGGCCGACTCGCCGGTGGTCCGGGCCGAGGTGCACCGCGAGGTGACCGCGGCGCTCGCCGAACTGCCCGCCGAGCAGCGGGCCGCGCTGGTCCTGGTCGACATGCAGGGCTACCCGGTGGCCGAGGCCGCCGAGCTGCTGGGCGTCCCGGTGGGCACTGTGAAGAGCCGCTGCGCGCGCGGCCGGGCCCGGCTGCTCCCGCTCGTCCGCCACCTGCGGGAGAACGCGGGCGGGCCGGACGTTTCACGTGAAACACCGGACGGTCCGAGCTCGGCCCCGCCACCCCGGCGCGGCGCCCCGGGGAACCCGACGGGCCCCCGCACCGTCACAGGGACAGGCCCCGGCACCGGCCGGACGATTCTGGAAGGGGACGCGAGCACGCGATGACGGCCCACCTCTCCTCCTCCGGGCCCGCCGGAGCCCACCCCGAGATCGACGAGCTCGCCGACCTCGCGGAAGGACTGGTCGAGTCCGCCGACGTCGCCGAGGCCCTGCAGCGGCACCTGGACGGCTGCGCCGAGTGCCGCGGGACGGTCGAGGCGCTGGGCGAGGTCCAGGCGCTGCTGGGTGCCGTCGAGGCCCCGCCGATGCCCGCCGACGTCGCCGCCCGGCTGGACGCCGCGCTGGCCGCCGCCGCCGACCCGGCACGGACAGCCCGGCCGGACGCCCACCGAGCCACCCCGGCGGCCCCTCCCGCGACGCCCCCCGCGGCACCGTCCGCCACGCCGTCCGCCACGCCATCCGCCGCGGCCCGGCCGGCGCCGCCCGCCCGGTCCGCCGCGCCCACCGGCCCGGGCCGGCCCCGGACCCGGCGCCGGCGGCGGGCCCGCCTGCTGCTCGGCGCGGCCGCCGCACTGGCCGCGATCGGCCTGGGCGCAGCCCTGTTGCTGCCCTCCGACCGGGCCGACCGGGGCCCGAGCGTCACCGCCGCGGGCCCCGCGACGACCGCCGCCCCGCAGAGCCCCCGCAGCGGCCACGCCGCGAGCGCCGGGCCGGTCTACCGGGAGGACCAGCTCGCCGCACAGGTCCAGCAGCTGCTGGCCGGCTCCGGCAGCGCCCCCGGCCTGCTCCCGAGCGGGCCGGGCAAGCCCTCCGCCGAGCTGCCCGCCGAGGGGCAGCAGGAGCTCCCCGCCCAGGGCTCCGGCTCCGCCTCCCCGTCCGGCTGCCCGGCCCCCGCGGCGGGCACCCCGCTGGCCACCGACCACGGCAGCTACGCGGGCGCCCCGGTGGATCTCCTGGTCTACCCGTCACCCGGTCGGCCCGGCTTCGCCGACGTCTACCTGCGCTCCCCCGACTGCGGCCCGGTCGTCCTGCAGCGCACCGTCCCGATCCGCTGACCCCGCTCCGCCCCGCTGCCACCGCGCCCGGTCACGGCCCCGGTCACGGCGCCTGCCCGCCCCGGCCCGGCAGCTGCCCGGCGGTTCCCATGCGATCGACGACCGGGGCGGCACGCCGCTCCCACAGTGCGGGCACCTGGTACTGATCCGCCTGGGAATGCGAGACACTGGTCAGTCGTTGTCCCGGGCGGCGGAGCAGGACCGCCCTCCCCGCACCTAGCGCGGGTCGCGATGCGAACCAGGAGATGCAGTGAGCGACGTCCGTAACGTGATCATCATCGGTTCCGGCCCGGCCGGCTACACGGCCGCGCTCTACACGGCCCGGGCCTCCCTCAAGCCGCTGGTCTTCGAGGGCGCCGTCACCGCCGGCGGCGCGCTGATGAACACCACCGAGGTCGAGAACTTCCCGGGCTTCCGGGACGGCATCATGGGCCCCGAGCTGATGGACAACATGCGGGCGCAGGCCGAGCGCTTCGGCGCCGAGCTGATCCCGGACGACATCGTCGCCGTCGACCTCACCGGTGACGTCAAGACCGTCACCGACTCCGAGGGCAACGTCCACAAGGCGCGCGCCGTGATCGTCACCACCGGCTCCCAGCACCGCAAGCTGGACCTGCCGAACGAGGACCGGCTCTCCGGGCGCGGCGTCTCCTGGTGCGCCACCTGCGACGGCTTCTTCTTCCGCGACCAGGACATCGCGGTGGTCGGCGGCGGCGACACCGCCCTGGAGGAGGCGACCTTCCTCTCCCGCTTCGCCAAGAGCGTCACGATCATCCACCGCCGGGACACCCTGCGCGCCTCCAAGGCGATGCAGGAGCGCGCCTTCGCCGACGAGAAGATCCGCTTCGAGTGGGACAGCGCGGTCGAGGCCATCCACGGCGACCCGAAGCTGACCGGCGTCACCCTGCGCGACACCACCACGGGCGAGACCCGCGAGCTGCCAGTCACCGGCCTGTTCATCGCGATCGGCCACGACCCGCGCACCGAGCTCTTCAAGGGCCAGCTGGACCTCGACGCCGAGGGCTACCTCAAGGTCGAGGCCCCCTCCACCCGGACCAACGTCCCGGGCGTCTTCGGCGCCGGCGACGTCGTGGACCACACCTACCGCCAGGCCATCACGGCCTCCGGCACCGGATGCTCCGCCGCCCTGGACGCCGAGCGCTACCTCGCCGCGCTGGACGACCTGGAGGCCAAGGCCGCCGCCGTCGCGGTCTGACCCCCTCGCCACCGACCGATCCCCCCGCGGGGGTGTTCCACGTGGAACACCCCCGCCCCGCCGGGCGGAAACAGAACGGGCCCACCCGTTGTTGACCCGGCAGCAGCCCCCCTCCGTCCGAACCCGAGGAGTTCCCGTGGCCGGCGCCACCACCACCGTCACCGACGCGACGTTCAAGGCCGACGTCCTGGACAGCGACAAGCCCGTCCTGGTCGACTTCTGGGCCACCTGGTGCGGCCCGTGCCGCCAGGTCGCCCCGATCCTCGACGAGATCGCGGCCGAGCACGGCGACAAGCTGACCATCGCCAAGCTGGACGTGGACGCCAACCAGGCGACCGCCGCCCAGTACGGCGTGATCTCGATCCCGACCCTGATCCTCTACAAGGGCGGCGAGCCGGTGAAGTCCATCACCGGTGCCCGTCCGAAGGCCGCGCTGCTGCGCGAGCTGGACGGCCTCATCTAGGTCCACCGGTCGACAACCGCACGACGGCGGGGCTCCCCGAGTGGGGAGCCCCGCCGTCGTCATTCCGGCCCCGCCGCTGTCGTACCGGCCCGTCCCGGCTCCGCCCCCGGGCCCGGTGAGGGCCCCGGGCGGCGTCAGAACGGTCGCAGTGCCGGCTCCTTGCGCGCTCCCCCGAGCAGGCGCTCCAGCGCCCCCTCCACGTCGCCCCTCCAGGAGACCGTGGAGCGCGCCTCCAGCCGCAGCCGCGGGTAGCGGTGGTGCGGCCGGACGGTCTTGAAGCCGACCGCGAGCAGGTGGTCGGCCGGCAACACGCAGCTGACCGGATCGGGCCCGGCCGAGCCGAAGGCCTCGATCGCCCGCACCCCGCGGCCCAGCAGGTCCTTGGCCACCGTCTGCACCAGCACCCGGCCGAGCCCCTGCCGCTGGTACCCCGGCAGCACCCGGCTGACCATCAGCTGAACGGCGTCCGGTGACACCGGACTGGTCGGGAAGGACTGCGACCGCGGGACGTAGGCGGGCGGCGCGTAGAGCACGAAGCCGGCCGGCTGGTCGTCCACGTAGACGATCCGGCCGCAGGACCCCCACTCCAGCAGGACCGCGGAGATCCAGCCCTCCTTCTCCGGCTCCGGCTTTCCGGACTCCACCGCCGCCCGCCCGCTGACCGGGTCCAGCTCCCAGAACACGCAGGAGCGGCAGGTGGTCGGCAGGTCGGCGAGGTTGTCCAGCGTCAGCGGAGCGATCCGGCGTCCCATGCCCCGCACCTCCTCCTCCACGTCACGGGTCGAGCATGCCTCCGGAAACGCCGACGGGTGCGTGTTTCACGTGAAACGGCGCTCACGTGGGACACGCACCCATCGGGTTTCCGTCCTCGGCCCGGCTCAGCCCTGCGACAGCCGCAGACCGTCCTCGCCCGGGGCCAGGCTGTCCAGGATCCGGTTGAGGTCGTCCACCGAACCGAACTCCAGCACCACCTTGCCCTTGCCCAGCTTCCCGCCGCGCTGCGACACCTCGACCTTCACCCGGGTCTCGAAGCGGTCCGAGAGCCGGCTCGCGAGGTCGTTGAAGGCCGGCGAGAGGATCCTGCCCGCCTTCGGCGCCTGGCGCTTCGGCTTCTCCTCCTGGGCCATCATCCGGACGATCTCCTCGGTGGTCCGCACCGAGAGTCCCTCCGCGTTGATCCGCTTGGCCAGCTCCTCCTGCCGCTCGCGGTCCGGCACGCCGAGCAGCGCCCGGGCGTGCCCGGCCGTCAGCACCCCGGCGGCGACCCGGCTCTGCACGGCCGGCGGGAGCTTCAGCAGCCGCAGCGTGTTGGAGACGTGGACCCGCGAGCGGCCGATCCGGTCGGCCAGCTCGTCGTGGGTGCAGGAGAAGTCCCGCAGCAGCTGGTCGTAGGCCGCGGCCTCCTCCAGCGGGTTCAGCTCGGCCCGGTGCAGGTTCTCCAGCAGGGCGTCCAGCAGCAGCTTGTCGTCCTCGGTGGCCCGGACGATCGCCGGGATCCGCTCCAGGCCCGCCTCCCGGGAGGCCCGCCAGCGGCGCTCGCCCATGATGAGCTCGAAGCGCTCGGCACCGACCTGGCGCACCACGACCGGCTGCAGCAGGCCGACCTCCCTGATGGAGGCGACCAGCTCGGCGAGCTTGTCCTCGTCGAAGACCTCGCGCGGCTGACGCGGGTTCGGACGGATCGCGTCCAGCGGCAGCTCGGCGAAGCGCGCCCCGGCGACCTCGGCCAGCTCGGCCTCACGGTCGGCCTGCTCCCGCAGGCTCTCCGCGGCGGCCTTGGCCGCCACCGTGCCCCGACCGGTCGGCAGCACCGGCACCGCGACCGGCGACACCGTGCCGGTGGCCGCCACCGGGGCCGGTACGGGCGCGGCCTCCACGGGCTGTGCCGTCCCGTTCGCCGCCGGCGTGACGGCCGGGATCAGCGCCCCGAGCCCCCGTCCCAGACCCCTGCGCGCACTCACCGATGACCCTCCGTCGTACCGTGCTGTGCCACCGGGGCTCCGTGCCCCGGCTGGCCGTCCCGCTGCTGGCCCACCAGTGTGCCGCCTCCGGCGCTCACCGCGCGCAGCGCGAGTTCGCGCGCCGCCTCCAGGTAGGAGAGCGCCCCGGTCGAGCCCGGGTCGTAGGTGAGCACGGTCTGACCGTAGCTGGGCGCCTCGGAGATGCGCACCGAGCGCGGGATCGCCGTGCTCAGCACCTCCTGCTGGAAGTGGGTCCGGACCTCCTCGGCGACCTGGGCGGCCAGCCTCGTCCGGGCGTCGTACATGGTGAGCAGGATGGTCGAGACGTGCAGCGCCGGGTTGAGGTGGGCGCGCACCAGCTCGACGTTGCGCAGCAGCTGCCCCAGGCCCTCCAGCGCGTAGTACTCGCACTGGATCGGGATCAGCACCTCCTGGCCGGCCACCAGGGCGTTCACGGTCAGCAGGCCCAGCGAGGGCGGGCAGTCGATCAGGATGTAGTCGAGCGGCTGCTCGTAGGCGGCGATGGCGCGCTGCAGCCTGCTCTCCCGGGCCACCAGGGAGACCAGCTCGATCTCGGCGCCGGCCAGGTCGATGGTCGCGGGGACGCAGAACAGTCCCTCCACGTCCACCACCGGCTGGACCACGTCGGCCAGCGGCTTGCCCTCGACCAGGACGTCGTAGATGGACGGCACCTCGGCGTGGTGGTCGATGCCGAGGGCGGTGGAGGCGTTGCCCTGCGGGTCGAGGTCGACGACCAGGACGCGCAGTCCGTGCATGGCGAGCGAGGCGGCCATGTTGACGGTGGTGGTGGTCTTGCCCACCCCGCCCTTCTGGTTCGCGACCACGATCACCCGGGTGGCGGCGGGGCGGGGCAGGCCCTCACCCGCTCGGCCGATCGCCTGGACCGCAGCCTGGGCAGCCCGCGCGATGGGCGTGTCGTCGATCTGGTCGACGGTCTCCGAGTCCTGCATGGGGGTCAGTGTTTCACGTGAAACCGGAGCGGCAACAGTCGCCGCCCGGAAGAGGCCGAGGCCGCGGCGAAGCCGCAGATCGAGACTGTCGGATAGCAAGGATCGACGTTTCACGTGAAACACCATGCCCGCTATGTCGGAAATCTGACGTTGCGACACTCCGATGTCCTGCCGTCGACCCGCCGTCCCCCGCACGGTCACCGGAACACCGACGGGCGGGCGCTCCCCCCTCCGGGGAAGTGCCCGCCCGTCGGCGGAGGTGCCGGGGCCCGGCCGGCTCAGCGGCCGCGGCGCCGCCCGCTCCGGCCGCGCTCGCCCGTCCGGGCCGCGCCCGCGGTCCGCCCGGCCCGGGCCGCCTTGGCCCGCCGGGTGGCGGCCTTCACCCCGCCGGGGCTCTCCCCCGCCTTGACCTGGACCACCCGGGTGGAGGTCTCCAGGGTGCCCTCGCCGACGGCGATGACGCTCCACTCGAC
Source organism: Kitasatospora sp. NPDC051702 (assembly GCF_040681575.1). Taxonomy (NCBI): domain Bacteria; kingdom Bacillati; phylum Actinomycetota; class Actinomycetes; order Kitasatosporales; family Streptomycetaceae; genus Kitasatospora; species Kitasatospora sp. NPDC051702. Next base: position 57,356 of record NZ_JBFAZB010000042.1, on the reverse strand, counting down.
CGCGCCCAGCTTGGTCAGCCCGGCCCGCGAGTCGGCCAGCTCCTGCTCCGCGCTGTCGCCCTTGAGCGCCAGCATCTGCCCGTGCGGACGCAGCAGCGGCAGCCCCCAGCCGGCCAGCCGGTCCAGCGGCGCCACGGCCCGGGCGGTCACCACGTCCACCGCGAGCTTGCCGACCATCTCCTCGGCGCGGCCGCGCAGCACGGTGACGTTCTCCAGGCCCAGCTCCCGGACGACCTCCTCCAGGAAGGTGGTCCGGCGCAGCAGCGGCTCCAGCAGCGTGACCGAGACGTCCGGCCGGGCCAGTGCCACCGGGATGCCCGGCAGGCCGGCGCCGGAGCCGACGTCGCAGAGGGTGGAGCCGGGCGGCAGCAGCTCGGCGAGCACCGCGCAGTTCAGGACGTGCCGGTCCCAGAGCCGGGGCACCTCGCGCGGCCCGATCAGCCCGCGGCGCACGCCCGCGGTCGCCAGCAGCTCCGTGTAGCGGACCGCGGCGTCGTAGCGGTCGCCGAAGACCTCCCGCGCGACGGCGGGCGCCTCGGCCAGCTCGGGCACGTCCGCCGCCCCGGCGTCCGGGCCCGTGGCGGCCGGATCCACGTCAGCCGCCCCCGGCCGGCCGTCGGCCGCGTTCTCCGTGTCCATCTCGACCTCTCCGATCCCCGGATCCACCGACCCGCTCTCCACACCGTTTCACGTGAAACATCTCGCGCCGGGCCCGGGCCCCGCGAAGGGACGACGACCCCGCCCGCACGAGGCGGACGGGGTCGCGTCCGGTGAACCCACCGGCCGCCTCGGCGGCCGGTCGTCGTGCCGCCGGCTCAGGCCGGGAGCACGACCACGCACCGCTGGGGCTCCTCGCCCTCGGACTCGCTGCGCAGACCCGCCGCCGCGACCGCGTCGTGGACGACCTTGCGCTCGAACGGCGTCATCGGCCGCAGCTTGACCTGCTCGCCCGTGCTCTTCGCCTGCTCGGCGGCCTGAGCGCCGATCGTGGCCAGCTCGGACCGCTTGCGGGCCCGGAAGCCGGCAATGTCCAGCATGAGGCGGCTGCGCTCGCCGGTCTCCCGGTGGACAGCCAACCGGGTCAGCTCCTGCAGCGCCTCCAGCACCTCGCCGTCCTGGCCGACCAGGCGCTGCAGCGCGCGGTCGTTGCCGTCACCGACGATGGAGACCAGGGCACGGTCGCCCTCGACGTCCATGTCGATGTCACCGTCGAGGTCGGCGATGTCGAGCAGACCCTCCAGGTAGTCCGCCGCGATGTCGCCCTCCTGCTCCAGTCGGGCGATGAGGTTCTCGTCGGCGCTGGCGGCGGCCTCGGCCTCGACGGCGGAGGTGGTGCCTTCCGTCACTGATGGACTCCTTCGGAGATGGGCCCGGGTAGGTGGGCCGGGGACGAAGCTCTGCGTGCGGTCCGGGTCAGGACTTCTTCTTCGGCCGCTGGCCGCCACCGCGCTTCGGCTGCTGCCGGGCGCCCTGCTGGCGGCCGGCTGCCGGCTTGGCACCGCCGGACTTGGCCGTGCCCTGCTGGGCGGGCGCCGGCTCGGCGGCCGCGTCGGCCGGAACGGCGTCCGCGGGCTCCTCGGCCGGGGTGTCCTTGGTCAGGTCGGCGGCCGGCTGGTGGCCGCCCTGCTGGCGCTGCGCCTTGGTCTGCTTGCGGGGCTGCTGGCGGCGGGCCTGGGCGGACTCCTCCACCACCGCGGCCGCGGCCGAGGCGGCGCTGACGGCGGCCTTCGACGGGGGCAGCATGCCCCAGAGCGCGCCCTTGATCTCCGTGCCGTCCGGGTTGAGCCGGCCGGCCTTCTTCAGCCGCTCCTGGCGCTCGGCCCACGCCTTGCTGCCCGGGGTCGGGTTGTTGTGGATGACGATCAGCTGCTGGCCCATGGACCAGACGTTGGTGGTCAGCCAGTAGACCAGGACACCGACGGGGAAGTTGATGCCCATCACGGCGAACATGATCGGGAAGACGTACATCAGCATCTTCTGCTGCTGCATGAACGGCGTCTTCACCGTGAGGTCGACGTTCTTGGTCATCAGCTGGCGCTGGGTGATGAACTGCGACAGCGACATCAGGATGATCATCACCGCGGTGACGATCTTGACGCTGGTCTCCGTGCTGCCCAGGAAGGTCGCGGACAGCGGGGCGCCGAAGATGTGCGCCTTGCCGGCGCTCACCAGCAGGTCGCCGTGGATGACGCCGATCGGCTCGTTCTTCGCGACCTTGGCGAGCACACCGTAGAGGGCGGTGAAGAACGGCGCCTGGACGATGATGGGAAGGCAGCTGGAGAACGGGTTGGTACCCGCCTCCTTGTACAGCTTCATCATCTCTTCGGACTGGCGCTGCCGGTCGTTCTTGTAGCGCTCCTGGATGGCCTTCATCTTCGGCTGGATCGCCTGCATGGCCCGGGTCGCCTTGATCTGCTTCACGAAGAGCGGGATCAGGCAGATCCGGATGACGACCACCATCGAGGCGATGGCCAGACCCCAGGCCCAGCCACCGTCCGGGTCGAAGATGTGGCTGTACAGCGAGTGGAACTGGACGATGATCCAGGACACCGCTGTGTACAGGGGATTCAGGAAGGAGAAGGTCACCGGTCAGGCTCCTTGGACATGTGGATTGGCCCCTCGGGGCCAATGGTCGCCGGGCCCTCGGGGTCCGGACCGGCGGGGGTGGTGGTCACCGGCTGTCCGGTGGCGGACCGGCTGTTCAGCCAGTCTCGCAGCCGCCGGTGCCACACCGGATGCCTGCGCGGCGGGACGTGATCGACCCCACCGGGCGTCCACGGATTGCAACGCAGGATGCGCCAGGCGGTCAGACCGCCGCCCTTGACCGCCCCGTGCACCTTCACGGCCTCGTAGCCGTAGTGCGAGCAGGAGGGGTAGTAACGGCAGACCGGACCGAGCAGTGGGCTGATGGTCCACTGGTAGACCCTGATCAGACCCATCAGCAGGTACTTCATCGCCCTGCTCCCGTCGGCGCCGTCATGGCGGGCTCCGCCTTCAGCAACCGCTTCAGCGCCGCGTCCAGGTCACGTTCGAGGTCCTGGTACGAGGCGGTCGCGGCCTGGGGCAGCGCACGCACCACTATCAGGCTACCGGCGGGCAGCCTGATGAGACGATCACGAACGAGGTGCCGCAGCCGGCGCTTGACCAGGTTGCGGACGACCGCCGGGCCGACGGCCTTGCTCACGACGAAACCCGCACGCGCCGAAGGAGTCCCCTCGGCGACGTGCGGGCGGGAGTCGCTGGTCCGGTCGACCTGCCCCTTGGGGTCACCGTCTCTGCTGAGATGGACGACCAGAAGGGGCCGGCCGGCCCGGCGACCGCGTTTCACTGCGGTCGCGAAGTCCTGGCGCCGCCGCAGCCGATTCTCGGAGGGCAGCACAACAGACTCTGGTGCGGATCAGGCGGACAGGCTGGCGCGGCCCTTGCCACGGCGGGCGGCCAGGATGGCGCGGCCGGCGCGGGTACGCATACGCAGCCGGAAGCCGTGGGTCTTCGCGCGACGACGGTTGTTCGGCTGGAAGGTGCGCTTGCTCACTCGGGGGCTCCTGAGGTGAATCGTAGGATGACGGGGAATCGCTTGGCCGTCACCGTGCGTCCGCGTGATCTCCCCTGATTCGGAAATCCGGCCCCATCACCCCAGTTCGGCTGGGGTTCGGGGCAATCCACGGCGCCCGTGCTGCGCGCCTTATGGAGCGGGTGGACCCGCGGACATGCGGCAGCGGCCATCGACAACTCGACCTGGTTACGGTACGCGGGACGGGGCACGGGGGTCAAACCGGCCCCCGGGGCGCGGCCCGCTCCGACGCACCCCCGCCCCCCTTTGCCCACAGCCTGTGGACAACGACTTGATCCGGCTCTGTTCGCTGACTACCGTTGCAGGACTTGTCTGGTTTGTTCTTCCTGGGGTCGGTCCGCCGGAGACGGGCCCGCCGATCCACTGTCTCCTGATCCACCACCCCCCTGCTGGAGCCGCGGGGAACCGAGAAAGCGTGCACCAGTGGCTGATGTCAACAGCGACCTCGTCCCGGTCTGGGCGAGGGTCGTCGAGCGGCTGGTCAGCGACCCTGACGTCGGGGAGATGGACAAGCAGTGGGTGCAGCGCACCCAGCCGATGTGGATGATGCACGACACCGCCCTGCTGGCGACCCCGAACGAGCGGGCCAAGCAGGTGCTGGAGGGCCGGCTGCTGCCGCAGCTCACCGAGGCCCTCAGCCGCGAGCTCAGCCGTCCGGTCCGGATCGCCGTGATGGTCGACGCCAACGCCGTGCCAACCACCCCCGCGCCGCCCGCCCAGGCCCCGGCCGAGCCGTACCCCGGCCCGTCCGCGGAGGACGAGGACGACGGCGGCTACGACGGCCAGGGCTACCAGCAGCCCTACGAGCAGGACTACGAGCGGCCCCGCTACGACACCGGCGGCTACGAGCAGCGCCCCGCGCCCTACGGCGGCCCGGGCCCCGGCCCGGCCTGGTCCGGCTACCCCGAGCAGGGCGGCTACCAGGAGCAGGGCGGCGGCTACCCCGAGCACGGGTACCAGGAGCAGCCGCCCGGTTACCGCCAGCCCGAGGAGCCGGCGGGCCGGCCCGCACCCCGCCCGCTGCCCGGCCCGCCCGCGACCACCCAGGGCGACCTGTTCGGCGGCGCCTACGGCCCCGGCCCGAACGAGCAGCCCCGGGCCGGCGCCGGTCGCCGGGGCCCGGGGGCCCGCCCGGCCGGCGGCCGCCCCGCGGAGAAGTCCGCGCCGGAGCGCGCCACCGAGCGCCCCGCCGTCCCCGGCGTGCCCGCCCCGCCCGGCGCTCCCCCGGCCGGCGGCTCGCGCAAGGACGAGCCGGCCGCCCGGCTGAACCCCAAGTACCTCTTCGACACCTTCGTGATCGGCGCGAGCAACCGCTTCGCGCACGCCGCGGCGGTGGCCGTCGCCGAGGCCCCGGCCAAGGCGTACAACCCGCTCTTCATCTACGGCGAGTCCGGGCTGGGCAAGACCCACCTGCTGCACGCCATCGGGCACTACTCGCGCAGCCTCTTCCCGGGGACCCGGGTGCGCTACGTGTCCTCGGAGGAGTTCACCAACGAGTTCATCAACTCGATCCGGGACGGCAAGGCGGACACCTTCCGCCGCCGCTACCGGGACATGGACATCCTGCTGGTGGACGACGTCCAGTTCCTGGCGAGCAAGGAGTCCACGCAGGAGGAGTTCTTCCACACCTTCAACACCCTGCACAACGCGAACAAGCAGATCGTCCTCTCCTCGGACCGGCCGCCCAAGCTGCTGACCACGCTGGAGGACCGGCTGCGCAACCGCTTCGAGTGGGGTCTGATCACCGACGTCACCCCGCCGGAGCTGGAGACCCGGATCGCGATCCTGCGCAAGAAGGCGATCCAGGAGCAACTCAACGCGCCGGCCGACGTGTTGGAGTTCATCGCGTCCCGGATCACCCGCAACATCCGGGAGTTGGAGGGCGCCCTGATCCGGGTCACCGCCTTCGCCAACCTCAACCGGGCGCCGGTGGACCTGGAGTTGGCCGGGATCGTCCTCAAGGACCTGATCCCGGGCGGGGACGAGGACGCCGGGCCGGAGATCACCGCGCAGGTCATCATGCAGCAGACCGCCGCGTACTTCGGACTCGGCGTGGACGACCTCTGCGGTTCCTCGCGCAGCCGGGTGCTGGTGACCGCGCGGCAGATCGCGATGTACCTGTGCCGGGAGCTGACCGACCTCTCGCTGCCGAAGATCGGTGCCCAGTTCGGCGGGCGCGACCACACCACGGTGATGCACGCCGACCGCAAGATCCGCTCGCTGATGGCCGAGCGCCGGTCGATCTACAACCAGGTCACCGAGCTGACCAACCGCATCAAGAGCTAGCCGGGGCCGGCCGCCGGCCACCCCCGGGAAAGGGCGTCAGGAGCGATCCTGACGCCCTTTCCGCATATCCACAGGTGTGCGCCGGGCACCGGCTGGGCAGGGTTGTCCACGACGGACGCTCCACCAGTCCACAGCCAGCCCCGAACATCTGACCGGTGATTCGAAAACCGGGGCCGCGCAGGGCAGTTGTCCACAGGGTGGGAGCCGTCCCCGTGGTCCACAGGCCGGGGAGTCCGGAGTTATCCAGAATTCGTCCACAGCTCCGTCACCGCTACGCTCTTCCGCGCAGGTCAGGTGCCTGTGGACTTGTGCACAACGGTTATCCACAGGGTGTGGACAATTGACGGGCCGCCAGTGGGCCGTTCGGGTTATCCACCGGTTGTCCCCAGGGGCACCCCGGTTATCCCCAGGTTGTCCACAGCGCGGTCCACAGTTCGACAACCGTGGGGCTCCGTTCATACCCTGGTGTGAAAGGCGTCACGTGAAGTTGACCGAGGCCCGTGGATAACCGGGCCCGGATCTGGGGAAAGCCCTGGGGATAACCTGTGGATACCCAACGTGCCCTGTGGGTAACGCTCCGCTGTCCACAGCGGGCCCTGTCCGTCCACAGCCGCCGTCCACACGCACTGTGGACAAAAAACGGGCCTTGACCTGCGGAAACGGGGTTATCCACGGTTTCCACAGGCCCTACTACTACCACTACACATTTAGACCCATCGACTCGCTTGAAAGTGGGTGGGCCCCGAATCTGTGGACAACCGCGCCCCGACATCTGTTCGGGTTGCTTCCGCCCGTCTGCCCCGTCTGTCGGCGGAGTACGTCAGACTGTCCTCGGCGACTGGAAGCGGAGTGGCAGAGCTCGGCGGACAGCCAGACCGACGATCAAGATCAGACGAACCAGAGTGCGAGCGGGAGCGCTCGATCCAGGAGGCGGTTACCGGTGAAGTTCCGGGTGGAGCGTGACGTCCTCGCGGAGGCGGTGGCCTGGGCTGCCCGCAGCCTCCCGGCACGGCCGCCGGTGCCGGTGCTGGCCGGCCTGCTGCTGACGGCGCAGGACGGCAGCCTGGCGCTGTCCGGCTTCGACTACGAGGTCTCGGCCCGGGTCGAGCTGGAGGCGGACATCGAGGAGGCCGGCACCGTGCTGGTCTCCGGCCGCCTGCTGAACGACATCTCGCGGAACCTCCCCAACAGGCCTGTGGAGATCTCCACCGACGGCCAGCGGGTCAGCGTGGTCTGCGGCAGCTCGCGCTTCACCCTCCCCACCCTCCCGGTGGACGAGTACCCGGCACTGCCCCAGATGCCCACCGCCACCGGCACCGTCTCCGGCGACGTCTTCGCCTCCGCGGTCAGCCAGGCCGCGGTGGCCGCCGGCCGTGACGACACCCTCCCGGTGCTCACCGGTGTGCGGGTCGAGATCGAGGGCGACCGGATCACCCTGGCCGCCACCGACCGCTACCGCTTCGCGGTCCGCGAGCTGCTGTGGAAGCCCGAGCAGTCGGACATCTCCGCCGTCGCCCTGGTGCCGGCGAAGACCCTGCAGGACATCGCCAAGTCCCTGGGCAGCGGCGACAACGTCTCGATCGCGCTGTCCTCGGGCGGCGCGGGCGAGGGCCTGATCGGCTTCGAGGGCGCCGGCCGCCGGACCACCACCCGGCTGCTGGAGGGCGAGTTCCCCAAGTTCCGCAGCCTCTTCCCGACCGAGTTCAGCGCCGTCGCCGCGATCCAGACGCAGCCCTTCCTGGAGGCGCTCAAGCGCGTCTCGCTGGTCGCCGAGCGCAACACCCCGGTCCGGCTCAGCTTCGAGCAGGGCGTGCTGACCCTGGAGGCGGGCTCGGGCGACGACGCCCAGGCCACCGAGCGGATCGACGCCGACCTCGAGGGCGACGACATCTCGATCGCCTTCAACCCGGGCTACCTGGAGGAGGGCCTCAAGGCCATCGACTCCGCCTACGCCCAGCTCAGCTTCACCACCCCGACCAAGCCCGCCCTGCTCAGCGGCAAGGCCTCGGTGGACGCCGAGGAGGACCGGGCGTACCAGTACCTGATCATGCCGGTCCGCCTCTCCGGCTGACTCTGCGGCTGAGCCCGCCCGCGCGGGATCCACAGGCTGTGCACACCCGCTGTGCACAGCCTGTGGACGTCTCCCCCGGTCGGCCCGACCACCAGGAGCCGGCACCGCTCCACCGCGTAGGCTCGGGGCGTGCGGCAACGGCGCCGCCGGCAGGCACGTCACCACAGGTAAGGACTTGGTCATGGAGCTCGGCCTCATCGGTCTCGGCAAGATGGGCGGCAACATGCGCGAGCGGATCCGCCGCGCCGGCCACACCGTCATCGGCTACGACCGCAACCCGGACATCTCCGACGTCGAGAGCCTGCAGGAACTCGTCACCAAGCTCGAGGGCCCCCGGGTGGTCTGGGTGATGGTCCCGGCCGGCGCCGCCACCCAGGCGACCGTCGACGAGCTCGCCGAGCTGCTCTCCCCCGGCGACGTGGTCGTCGACGGCGGCAACTCCCGCTGGACCGACGACGTCAAGCACGCCGAGGCGCTGGCCGCCAAGGGCATCGGCTTCGTGGACTGCGGCGTCTCCGGCGGCGTCTGGGGCCTGGAGAACGGCTACGCCCTGATGTACGGCGGCGACGCCGAGCACGTGGCCAAGGTCCTGCCGGTCTTCGACGCGCTCAAGCCCGAGGGCGACTTCGGCTCGGTGCACGCGGGCGCGGTCGGCGCCGGCCACTTCGCCAAGATGGTCCACAACGGCATCGAGTACGCGATGATGCAGGCCTTCGCCGAGGGCTGGGAGCTGCTCGAGGCCGCCCCCGAGGTCACCGACGTGCGCGAGGTCTTCCGCAGCTGGCAGGAGGGCACCGTCATCCGCTCCTGGCTGCTGGACCTCGCCGTCCGCGCCCTGGACGAGGACGAGCACCTGGCCAAGCTGCGCGGCTGGGCCGCCGACTCCGGCGAGGGCCGCTGGACGGTCGAGGCCGCGATCGACCACGCGGTGCCGCTGCCGGCGATCACCGCCTCGCTGTTCGCGCGCTTCGCCTCCCGGCAGGACGACTCGCCGCAGATGAAGATGATCGCCGCGCTGCGCAACCAGTTCGGCGGCCACGCGGTCGAGTCCAAGTAAGCAGGAAACGCGCCGCCCGGGGGCCCTCCCCCGGGCGGGCACGTCCACAGAAGGCGAGCGCAGTCCACAGCCATGCACGTCGCGCACCTGTCGCTCGCCGACTTCCGGTCGTACACCCTGGCCGAGGTTCCCCTCGACCCGGGCGTGACGGCCTTCGTCGGTCCCAACGGCCAGGGCAAGACCAACCTGGTCGAGGCGATCGGCTACGTCGCCACCCTGGGCAGCCACCGGGTCGCCACCGACGCGCCGCTGATCCGGCTGGGCGCCGAGCGGGCGGTGATCCGCACCTCGGTGGTGGACCGCGGCCGCTCCACGCTGGTCGAGCTGGAGCTCGCCCCCGGCAAGGCCAACCGGGCCCGGATCAACCGCTCCGACAACGTCCGCCCGCGCGACGTGCTGGGCCTGCTGCGCACCGTGCTGTTCGCCCCCGAGGACCTCAGCCTCGTCAAGGGCGACCCGGGCGAGCGCCGCCGCTTCCTGGACGAGCTGCTGACCGCCCGGGCCCCCCGGCTGGCCGGGGTCCGGCAGGACTACGAGCGCGTGCTCAAGCAGCGCAACGCCCTGCTGAAGACCGCCGCGATGGCCCGCCGGGCCGGCGGCGGCAAGGGCGCCGACCTCTCCACCCTGGAGGTCTGGGACGGCCACCTGGCCAGGGCCGGAGCCGAGCTGACGGCCTTCCGGATCCAGCTGGTGGCCGCGCTGCAGCCGCTGGTGACGGCCGCCTACGGGCGGCTGGCGCCCGGCGGCGGGGAGACCGCGCTGGAGTACCGCAGCTCCTTCGAGGGCGAGCTGCCGACCAGCCGGGAGCAGGCCGAGGAACAGCTGCTGGGGGCGCTGCAGGCGGTCCGGAAGCAGGAGGTCGAGCGCGGGATCACCCTGGTCGGCCCGCACCGCGACGAGCTGGTGCTCAAGCTCGGCCCGCTGCCGGCCAAGGGCTACGCCAGCCACGGGGAGTCCTGGTCGTTCGCGCTGGCGCTGCGGCTGGCCTCGTACGAGCTGCTGCGCGCCGACGGCGGGGAGCCGGTGCTGATCCTGGACGACGTGTTCGCCGAGCTGGACGCCGCCCGCCGGGACCGGCTGGCCGAGCTGGTCGCCGACGGCGAGCAGGTGCTGGTCACCGCGGCGGTCGCCGAGGACGTGCCGAAGGCGCTGGCCGGTGCCCGGTTCGCGGTCGCCGACGGCGCCGTCCGCCGGATCGACGCCTAGGGCACCCGCCCGCCCGAACGCCCGAACGCCCGCTCGTCCGGCCGCCCGAGCGCCCGGCCCCCTCCGCCCGGTCGGGCCGCCGCCCCCGTCCGTCCGGTCCCCACCCGTCACACCCGTCCCCCGGGCCCGCGCGCTCCCGTAGGCTGGACGGCTCATCGGCGCGCGACCGCGACCGTTGTCCACAGGCTGGGGAAAAGGAGATCGCCGTGAGCGAGTCCGCGGAGCAGCGGCCCGCCGGGCCCGGTGACGCGGCGCCCACCGGCGCCGACCTCGCCCGCTCGGCGCTGCGGGCGGCCCGGGCCAACGCCCGCCAGCGCGGCGAGCAGGTGCGGGAGAAGCGCGAGGCGAAGCGGTACGGCCTGCGCAGCGGCGCCCGCTCGGACGGCCGCGACCCCGTCCCGCTGGGTGCGGCACTGAACCGGCTGCTGACCGAGCGCGGCTGGGAGTCCTCGGCCGCGGTCGGCGGAGTGATGGGCCGCTGGCCGCAGATCGTCGGCCCGGACATCGCCGCGCACTGCCACCCCTCCTCCTTCGACGACACCGCCGCGGTCCTCACCGTGCAGTGCGACTCCACCGCATGGGCCACCCAACTGCGGTGGCTGGCCAAGCAGTTGGTGGCCCGTCTGAACCACGAGCTGGGGCACGGCACGGTCCGCACCATCAAGGTCCTCGGCCCGGCGGCACCCGCTCGCGGCTACGGCCGGCTGCGGGCGCCGGGGAGCAAGGGGCCGGGCGACACCTGGGGCTGACCGGTGCCGGCCCGGCCCCGACCGGACCACGATCTTCCGGAACCCCTGACAGCCCTTCCAGGCGCTCTGGGCCCCCGGGGCGAGTATCGGGACATGTGCAGAGGGGATTCAGGGCGGCGTATCTGCCTTCAAGGGCTGCCAAACGCCCATCTCTGTCAGTCGTACCGGTAGACTGAGAGCCAAACACTGTTGCTAGTGGCAACCGAGTCGAAACGCCGTGGTCGCACGCTCGCCCGCACGGGGCGGGAATGCGGCCCGTGCTGTGCCAGAGAGGGCGCTTCGTGGCCGATTCCGGCAACCCCAGCCAGACCCCAGACCAGACCGACCAGGCTTCCTACACCGGTAGCAACATCCAGGTGCTGGAAGGCCTCGACGCCGTCCGCAAGCGCCCCGGCATGTACATCGGCTCCACCGGCGAGCGCGGCCTGCACCACCTGGTGCAGGAGGTCGTGGACAACTCCGTCGACGAGGCGATGGCGGGGTACGCCGACACCATCGACGTCACGATCATGCCCGACGGTGCGATCCGCGTCGTCGACAACGGCCGAGGCATCCCGGTGGACATCGTCCCCGGTCAGGACAAGCCCGCCGTCGAGGTCGTGCTCACGGTCCTGCACGCCGGCGGCAAGTTCGGCGGCGGCGGCTACGCGGTCTCCGGTGGTCTGCACGGCGTCGGCGTCTCCGTGGTGAACGCGCTGTCCACCCGGCTCTCCGTGGAGATCCACAAGGACGGCCACATCTGGACCCAGGACTACAAGATGGGCGCGCCGGTCGCCCCCCTGGTCAAGGGCGAGCAGACCGACCGGACGGGCACCACGGTGACCTTCTGGGCGGACGGCGACATCTTCGAGACCACCGTCTACTCCTTCGAGACGCTCTCCCGGCGCTTCCAGGAGATGGCCTTCCTCAACAAGGGCCTGTCGATCTCGCTGACCGACGAGCGCCCCGAGCACGTCGACGAGGACGGCAAGCCGCTCACCGTCACGTACAAGTACGACGGCGGCATCGCCGACTTCGTCGCCCACCTCAACTCCCGCAAGGGCGAGGTCGTCCACCCCTCGGTGATCGACTTCGAGGCCGAGGACAAGGACAAGGCGATCTCGGTGGAGGTCGCGATGCAGTGGAACTCCTCGTACACCGAGGGGGTCTACAGCTTCGCCAACACCATCCACACCCACGGCGGCGGCACCCACGAGGAGGGCTTCCGCGCCGCGCTGACCGGCCTGGTCAACCGCTACGCGCGGGACAAGAAGCTGCTCCGCGAGAAGGACGACAACCTCTCCGGCGAGGACATCCGCGAGGGCCTGACCGCGATCATCTCGGTCAAGCTCGGCGAGCCGCAGTTCGAGGGCCAGACCAAGGACAAGCTGGGCAACACCGAGGCCAAGACCTTCGTCCAGAAGGTCGTCCACGAGCAGCTCAACGACTGGCTGGACCGCAACCCCAACGAGGCCGCGGACATCATCCGCAAGTCCATCCAGGCCGCCACCGCGCGCGTCGCCGCCCGCAAGGCCCGCGACCTGACGCGCCGCAAGGGCCTGCTGGAGTCCGCCTCGCTGCCGGGCAAGCTCTCCGACTGCCAGTCCAAGGACCCGTCCGAGTGCGAGATCTTCATCGTCGAGGGTGACTCCGCCGGCGGCTCGGCCAAGCAGGGCCGCGACCCGCGCACCCAGGCCATCCTGCCGATCCGCGGCAAGATCCTGAACGTCGAGAAGGCCCGGATCGACAAGGTGCTGCAGAACACCGAGGTCCAGGCGCTGATCTCGGCCTTCGGCTGCGGCATCCAGGAGGACTACGACGACGCCAAGCTCCGCTATCACAAGATCGTCCTGATGGCGGACGCCGACGTCGACGGACAGCACATCCGCACCCTGCTGCTCACCCTGCTGTTCCGCTTCATGCGGCCGCTGGTCGAGTCCGGCTACGTGTACCTCGCCATGCCCCCGCTGTACAAGATCAAGTGGGGCAAGGACGACTTCGAGTACGCCTACTCCGACCGCGAGCGCGACGCGGTCATCGCGGCCGGCGTGGAGGCCGGGCGCCGGCTGCCCAAGGACGACGCGATCCAGCGCTTCAAGGGTCTCGGCGAGATGAACGCCGAGGAGCTCCGGGTCACCACCATGGACGCCGAGCACCGGCTGCTGCTCCAGGTCACCCTGGAGGACGCCGCCCGTGCCGACGAGCTGTTCTCCGTGCTGATGGGCGAGGACGTCGAGGCGCGCCGCTCCTTCATCCAGCGCAACGCCAAGGACGTCCGCTTCCTGGACGTGTGACGCCGCCCGACCCGGCAGCGAGCACGTACCAGTCCGCGTGAAAGGAAACTGACCACCAGTGGTCGACGACAACCGTCCCGACGGCGAACAGCCCGAGACCCCCCAGGCCGCCGAGGCCACCGCCCAGACGACGATGCGCATCGAGCCGGTCGAGCTCGAGACCGAGATGCAGCGGTCCTACCTCGACTACGCGATGAGCGTGATCGTCAGCCGGGCGCTCCCCGAGGTCCGCGACGGCCTCAAGCCGGTGCACCGACGCGTGCTCTACGCGATGTACGACGGCGGGTACCGCCCCGAGAAGGGCTACTACAAGTGCGCCCGCGTCGTCGGCGACGTGATGGGCAACTACCACCCGCACGGCGACACCTCGATCTACGACACCGTGGTCCGGCTGGCCCAGCCGTGGTCGCTGCGGATGCCGCTGGTCGACGGCAACGGCAACTTCGGCTCCCCGGGCAACGACCCGGCCGCGGCCATGCGCTACACCGAGTGCAAGATGATGCCGCTGGCCATGGAGATGATGCGCGACATCGACGAGGAGACCGTCGACTTCGCCGCCAACTACGACGGCCGCTCGCAGGAGCCCACCGTCCTGCCCGCGCGCATCCCCAACCTGCTGGTCAACGGTGCCACCGGCATCGCGGTCGGCATGGCCACCAACATCCCGCCGCACAACCTGCGCGAGGTCGCCTCCGGCGCGCTCTGGGCGCTGGAGCACCCGGACGCCTCCAACGAGGAGCTGCTCGAGGCGCTGATCGAGCGGATCAAGGGCCCCGACTTCCCCACCGGCGCGCTGATCGTCGGCCGCCGCGGGATCGACGACTACTGCCGCACCGGCCGCGGTTCGGTCACCATGCGCGCCGTGGTCGAGGTCGAGGAGATCCAGGGCCGCCAGTGCCTGGTCATCACCGAGCTGCCCTACCAGGTCAACCCGGACAACCTCGCGCTGAAGATCGCCGACCTGGTCAAGGACGGCAAGATCGCCGGCATCGCCGACGTCCGCGACGAGTCCTCGTCCCGCACCGGCACCCGCCTGGTGGTCGTGCTCAAGCGCGACGCCGTCGCCAAGGTCGTGCTGAACAACCTGTACAAGCACACCGAGCTGCAGACCAACTTCGGCGCCAACATGCTGGCCCTGGTCGACGGCGTGCCGCGCACGCTGGCGCTGGACGCCTTCATCCGGCACTGGGTCAACCACCAGGTCGAGGTCATCGTCCGGCGCACCACCTTCCGCCTGCGCAAGGCGGAGGAGCGCGCCCACATCCTGCGCGCCCTGCTGCGCGCCCTGGACGTGATCGACGAGGTCATCGCGCTGATCCGGGCCTCGGCGAGCGCCGACGCCGCCCGCACCGGCCTGATGGGCCTGCTGGGGATCGACGAGCTCCAGGCCAACGCCATCCTGGAGATGCAGCTGCGCCGCCTGGCCGCCCTGGAGCGCCAGCGGATCACCGACGAGCACGACGAGCTGCAGCGCAAGATCGACGAGTACAACGCGATCCTGGCCTCGCCGACCCGCCAGCGGGAGATCATCTCCGAGGAGCTCACCGCGATCGTCGAGAAGTACGGCGACGAGCGGCGCTCCACCCTCATCCCCTCCGACGGCGACCTCTCCATCGAGGACCTCATCGCCGAGGAGGACATCGTCGTCACGATCACCCGCGGCGGCTACGTCAAGCGGACCCGCTCCGACCTCTACCGCTCGCAGAAGCGCGGCGGCAAGGGCGTGCGCGGTGCCCAGCTGAAGCAGGACGACATCGTCGACCACTTCTTCGTGACGACGACCCACAACTGGATCCTCTTCTTCACCAACAAGGGCCGGGTCTACCGGGCCAAGGGCTACGAGCTGCCGGACGCCGGGCGCGACGCCCGCGGCCAGCACGTCGCCAACCTGCTGGCCTTCCAGCCGGAGGAGCACATCGCCCAGGTGATGGCCGTCCGGACGTACGAGGACAAGCCGTACCTGGTCCTCGCCACCCGGGCCGGCCTGGTGAAGAAGTCCCCGCTGAAGGACTACGACTCCCCGCGCTCCGGCGGCCTGATCGCGATCAACCTGCGCCAGGACGACGAGGGCCGGGACGACGAGCTGATCGGCGCCGAGCTGGTCTCCTCCGAGGACGACCTGCTGCTGGTCTCCAAGAAGGCCCAGTCGATCCGCTTCACCGCGACCGACGACGCCCTGCGGCCGACCGGCCGCGCCACCTCCGGCGTCAAGGGCATGGCCTTCCGCGAGGACGACGAGATGCTCTCGATGAACGTCGTCCGGCCGGGGACGTACGTCTTCACCGCGACCGACGGCGGGTACGCCAAGCGCACCGGCGTGGACGAGTACCGTGTCCAGGGACGCGGCGGCTACGGCACCAAGGCGGCGAAGATCGTCGAGGGCCGGGGCTCGCTGGTCGGGGCGCTCGTGGTCGACGACACCGACGAGATCATGGCGATCACCCTGTCGGGTGGGGTGATCCGCACCAGGGTTTCCGAAGTTCGTGAAACCGGACGTGACACCATGGGCGTCCAACTGATCAACCTCGGAAAGCGCGACGCGGTCGTGGGCATGGCCCGCAACGCGGAGGCCGAGGACGAGGAGACGGCGGAGGACGAGGTCGCGGACACCGCGTCCACCGAGACGGCCGAGGGTACGGAGACGGTGGCCGGCGGCGACGCCGAGGCCTGAACCGAACCGCGGACCGGCGCCGTCGCGTCCAGAGAGAGGACGCGGCGGCTCCGGTCGCCGACCAGTTCCGGGCAATCCCGCCGGGCGCTGGATGACGAGTGACGAAGCAGGGCGGTGCCGCCGCCCTGGTGGGAAGTGCGGGAGGACCAGGTGAGTGGAGCCACGGGTGCTGCGGGAGGACCCTCCGGCGGCCGTCCGGGCGCGCAGGGCGGGGGTGGGTACGGCGTGCCCCAGCCGCCGGCCGAGCACTCGGCCGCGTCCACCTCGCTGATGCCACCGGTGGGCGGAGCGGGCCAGGGCGGCGCGACCTACGGCGGTCAGACGCCCCCGCCGCCGAGCGCACCGGCGCCCGGCTCGGGCGGCTTCTCGCAGCCGACCACCTACGCCAAGGGGCAGCCGACCCCGGCCCGGGGCACCCGGACCGGCGGCACCACCCCGCCCGGCGGCACGCCCGTCCCGGGCGCCGCGCGCCGTCCGGCCGCGGCCCCCGCGGCCGCCGGTCCCGGCCTCGGCCGGACCCGCAAGGCCCGGCTGCGGGTGACCAAGGCCGACCCGTGGTCCGTGATGAAGGTCAGCTTCCTGCTGTCGCTGGCGGTCGGGATCATCATCATCGTGGCCGCGGCGGTGCTGTGGATGACGCTCGACTCGCTCGGCGTCTTCGACTCGCTGACCAAGACCCTGAAGGACGTCACCGGCTCGGACAGCACCGGCGGCCTGAACCTGATGGACTACGTGGGCTTCGGCAAGGTGATGACCTTCACCGCGCTGATCGCCGTGGTCGACGTCGTGCTGCTGACCGCGCTGTCCACGCTCTCGGCGTTCATCTACAACGCGGCGGCCGGCTTCACCGGCGGCATCGAGCTGACGCTGGCCGAGGAGGACTGACCCCGGGTCGGTTCCTGATCCGGGCTCAGCCCGCCGTCCACGGACGGAATGACCGGGCCCCGCAGGCTGTTCCAGCCTGTGGGGCCCGTCGGCATTTCGGGTGACAGCCGGCCGCCCGCGGCGTGCCGCCCGGAAACGGGCCGGCCGCGGTGGGTTTAGCTGGACGCCGCCCGGTCCAGGTCTGGGAGTGCCGCAGGCCGCCCCCCGGTCCGCCCGACCGGGCCGGAGGACGTTCCGCAGGACGGCTGGACGGAGGCGCACGTGGCGAAGCTCGCAGATCGACTGGTCGGGGCCGTGGAGGGGCTGCTGGGGGTGCCGGCACCGCTGCGGCTGCAGGTCTGGGACGGCAGCGCGGCCGGGCCGCCGGGAGCCCCCACCGTGGTCCTGCGCAACCGCCGGGCGCTGCGCCGGCTGCTCTGGCAGCCGGGCGAGCTGGGCCTGGCCCGGGCCTACGTCGCGGGGGACCTGGAGGTCGCCCCCGACTCCGACCTCTACGAGGTGCTCTCGGCCGTCGGCCGGTTCGGCGAGCTCCCGGAGATCCGCACGCTGCGGCTCGGCCCGGGCGAGGTGCTCGGCGAGCCGGGCCGGCGCGCCCTGACGGCCGTGCTGCGGGCCGGGGCGCTCGGCCCGGAGCCGACGCCGCCGCCGGAGGAGGTCCGCCGGGCCCGCGGACGGCTGCACAGCCGGGGCAGGGACCGCGCGGCCATCAGCCACCACTACGACGTCGGCAACGACTTCTACGGGCTCGTGCTGGGCCCCTCGATGGTCTACTCGTGCGCCTACTGGACGCCGGAGGCGAAGAGCCTGGAGGCCGCCCAGGAGGCCAAGCTCGACCTGGTCTGCCGCAAGCTCGGCCTGCGCCCCGGCATGCGCCTGCTGGACGTGGGCTGCGGCTGGGGCTCGCTGCTGCTGCACGCGGCCCGGCACTACGGCGTCACCGCCGTCGGCGTCTCCATCTCCCGGGAACAGGTCGCGCTGGCCCGCCACCGGGTCGAGGAGGCCGGTCTGGCCGACCGGGTGGAGGTCCGGCTCCAGGACTACCGGGAGGTCCCCGACCGCCCCTTCGACGCGATCTCCAGCATCGGGATGGCCGAGCACGTCGGCTCCGTGCAGTACCGGGCCTACGCCGAGGGCCTGTACCGGCTGCTGGTGCCCGGCGGCCGGCTGCTCAACCACCAGATCGCCCGCCGCCCCGACCACCCCGGCGAGCCCTACCGCCCCAGTCCCTTCATCGACCGCTACGTCTTCCCCGACGGCGAGCTCTCCCCGGTCGGTTCCACCGTGGCCCGGCTGGAGGAGGCCGGCTTCGAGGTCCGGGACGTCGAGTCGCTGCGCGAGCACTACGGGCTGACCCTGCGCGAGTGGGTGGCCAACCTGGAGGCCCGCTGGACGGAGGCGGTCGGACTGGTCGGCCGCGGCCGGGCCCGGGTCTGGCGGCTGTACATGGCCGCCAGCGCGCTCGCCTTCGAGCAGAACCGGATCGGGGTCAACCAGGTCCTCGCCGTCCGCAGCACCGACGCGGGCGCGGCCGGACTCCCGCCGACCCGCGGGGAGTGGCTGCTGGGCCGCCCGGCCGTCGGGGCGTCGCCGCTGGTCGGGGGAGTCCGCGCGGCGGCCCCCGCCGACCCGGATTTGGGGGATCGGCCATCGGTCCGCTAATCTTTCAGTGCGGCAAGGGCCTATAGCTCAGACGGTTAGAGCGCTTCCCTGATAAGGAAGAGGCCACAGGTTCAAGTCCTGTTAGGCCCACCACCGCGAAGGGTCCGGAGCCATGTGCTCCGGGCCCTTCGGCGTTCCGCGCGGACGCCGGCCGGAGCCGGGGGTTCGACCGGATGTCACCGCCGGCCGGTTGTTCCGGTAACCTTTGCCGCGTGGCAGGGGCCTATAGCTCAGACGGTTAGAGCGCTTCCCTGATAAGGAAGAGGCCACAGGTTCAAGTCCTGTTAGGCCCACCTCCACGAGGGGCCCGGAGTGCAGCACTCCGGGCCCCTCGGCGTTTCCCCGGCCCGGCCCGGTCCGGGCGGCCCGACCGGTACGACAGGAGGTGCGGCGTCAATCCTCGGCCCGGACCCCCGGGTTGGCCGCAGCGGTGGCTGGTCACGATTGGGACACCGGTGTGTATCATCGGCCGCAAGGGCGGTCCGGCACCCGACAGCCCGTTTGCGCTCGAAACACATCTGGACTCGTCGGCCCGGTCACTCCGGCCGGAGCACCGGCTCCTGAGTCCGCCAACGCAAGAAGGACGAGGTCCCGCGGTGAAGAAGCTTCTCCTGGTCGCCCTGGTCGCCCTCGGCGGCTTCTTTGTCTACCGTCAGGTCCAGGCGGACCGCGCCGAGCAGGACCTGTGGACCGAGGCCACCGACCCGGTTCCGGCCGGTCGCTGAGCCCGGACGATCTGACGATCGACGATCTCCGGAGGCGCACGACCGCGCCTCCCGGGCCGGCCGGCCCGGTCACCCGACCGGATCGGCCGCGCCCCAGGCACCGCCCGGACACCGCCTCGGCGGCCGGTCCGGTCGGCCCGGGGGGACGGCGCTGGGAAACGCGCCGGAACCCGGTACGCTAGTGCCCGTCGGCACCCGCGGTGCCTGACGAGGGGCATTAGCTCAGTTGGTAGAGCGCTGCCTTTGCAAGGCAGATGTCAGGAGTTCGAGTCTCCTATGCTCCACAGTTCCACGCAGTCGTGACGCAGATCGGCCGCTGACCTGAATCCGGGTCAGCGGCCGATCTGCGTTCCGGCGGGCCCCGCCGGTCGGGCGGGGCCGTTGCGGCGGTCAGTGGTGCTTGCGCGGGTCGTGCGGCTTGGGGCGGTCGTCCTCGGCGGGCCGGCCGGGCGGCGGGCCGGGTTCGGCGTCCCCGGTGCCGTTGCCGTTGCCGGCAGCCGGCGGGGTGACCGCCGGGCCGTTCGCGGCGTCCGCGGCGGTGACCCCGGCCGGGCCCGCGCCGCCCGCCGCGTGGGCGCCGGCCGGCCGGCCGGCCGCCCCGGTCGGGGGCTCCACCAGCCACTCCGGGTTGCTGTGCCGGCGCCACCACTGCCACGCCAGCACGCCGCTGCCGACCGCCACCGCGCCGGCCACGGCGAGCCCGGTGGCGCAGCGGTTGCGGTGCCGGCGCCGGGCGTTGCGGGCGGCGAGGTCGCTGATCTCGGCCGAGGTGACGTTGCCCTGCAGGGCGGTGAAGGCGGCGGCGCCGCGGGTCTGCGCCTCCTGGGCGACCGGGACGACGACGGCCCGGGCGTCCTCGACGGCCTGGGCGACCCTGGGGCCGACCGTGGAGCGGGCCTGGTCGGCGGCGTGGGCGGCGGACAGCCGGGCCGCCAGAGCGGCCTCCTGGGCCCGGTGGAGGGCCTTCAGGGTGCTCTTCTGGGCCTCCGGCGGCAGGCTGGCGAAGAGGTGACCGAACTGCGGCGCGAGGTGCCGGTCGTACTGGACGCGGAGGCCCTGGGCGGCCTGGGCGGCCTTCGGCCCGAGGGCGTCCATGGCGGGGCCCAGGCGTTGCCTCGCGCCGTCCGCGAACTGCGCGGCGGTGTCCCGGGTCTTGGTGGCCGTCTCACGAGCCGAGTCCGAAAAGGTCACGAGTCTCTCCTCCTGGGTGGCGTCCTTTACGCACATATCCACCTGAATGCTGATCATGCATCCTGATTTGTCCACCGGCACTCCGGAGTGGGCCGTCTGCGGGGCCCGGGTACCGGCCCTCGGGGCGCCCGGGGCGCGAAGCCCCGGCAGTAGGCTGACGGCCTCGCTGGTAGCGCACGGGAAGGGGAACGCCGATGCTCCCGGACGATCGGACACCGGAGGCCGCGACGGGCTGCTGCTACCGGCACCCGGGGACGGCCACCGGCGTCCGCTGCACCCGCTGCGACCGGCCGATCTGCCCGGAGTGCATGGTGCCCGCCGCGGTGGGCTTCCAGTGCCCCGGGTGCGTCGGGGACGGGCACCGGGGGGCGCGCCGGGCGACCACCCGGTTCGGCGGGGCCCCGGGCGCGGGCGACGCACTGGTCACCAGGGTGCTGGTCGGGATCAACGCGGTGGTCTTCGTCCTGGCCGCCTACGTCCTCGCGCCGCGGCTCGGGCAGGTCTGGGAGCTGTACAGCGTCGGGCGGGGCGTCGCCGGCGGGCCGGAGGGCGTGGCCGCCGGCCCGGACCAGTGGTACCGCCTGCTGACCGCCGCCTTCCTGCACCTCCAGTGGTGGCACGTCGGCCTGAACATGCTGGTGCTGCTCCGGCTCGGCCCCGAGCTGGAGGAGGCGCTCGGCCGGCTGCGCTTCCTGGCCCTCTACCTGCTCTCCGGACTCGGCGGCAGCGCCCTGGCCTTCCTGGTGTCGGGCGACGGCCTGCGGACGGTGGGCGCCTCCGGCGCGATCTTCGGCCTGATCGGCGCCACGGTGGTGATGCGGCTGCGCGACCGGGGACCGCTGGCCTGGGTGGTGGCCTTCCTGGTGTTCAACCTGGTGATCACCTTCGCCCGGTCGGACGTGATCGACTGGCGGGCGCACCTCGGCGGCCTCTTCGTGGGCGGCCTGACGGCGGCCGGGCTGATGTACGCGCCGCGCGAGCGGCGCGGCCCGCTCCAGGCGCTGACCGTGCTGGGGGCGGTGGCCGTGGTGGCGGCGATGGTGATGATCGGGATGGCCCGCTACGGCGCGTGACGCCGCCGGGGGGTTGTCCACAGCGGGTGCGGGGTTGTGCACAGGCTGTTCCGCGCCCCCGTGGTGAACTGCTGTTCTACGCGTGTCCTGCTGTGCGGTTCCCCCGGACCGGGGGAGTTGTGCACAGCTGTGGACAGTCCGCGGACACCTGGTTATCCACAGGCTGGGGAGACTTTTCCCCACTGTGGATAACCATGTGGATAAGCGCGACAACCCGATTGTCGGGATAGCGCATCGGATGGGCGTCCGGGCCCGGACACGCCTGACCGCCGCCCCGGGTCACGCGGTCCGGAGCGGCGGGAGGGGAGGCCCGGTGCGGGCCTCAGGACGAGCGGGAGGTCACTTCCACTGGGTGGAGACGCCGAACCCCGCGGCGATGAACCCGAAGCCCACCAGGATGTTCCAGTTCCGCCAGCTCTCGATCGGGTAGCTGCCGCTGGTCACGTAGTAGGTGACGATCCACACCAGGCCGATCAGGAACAGTGCCAGCATCAGCGGCGCGACCCAACTACGGCCCGAACTGATCTTCACCGCGGCGGCCGTGGTCGGCGGGGTGTAGTCGGACTTCTTGCGGAGTCGAGACTTCGGCACGAGGAGCTCTCCTGTCGATGCGCTGTGAGACCGCGCAGAGGTGCAGCGGGGGTTCGAGTCGGCGGTGGTGGGCTGTGGGGAACGCTACGGGGACCGTTCCCGCAGTCGCCACCGGCGTCCGTTAGCGTAGTGGCTCGGCGGGTCTTAAGGAGATAAGGGTACGGTGCCTAATTTGTCGATTCCCCCTCGGCCGACCGCCACCCGCCGCTCCCGCACCCGAATTGTCGGACGTGCCCTGACCTGCGCCGTCTTCGCGCTCGCCGGACTGCTCTTCTACATCAGCGCGCAGACCGCCCGCGGCACCGACCTGCGGACCGACAACTCGCTGCTCAGCCTCGGCGACGTGATACGCCAGCGCAGCGCGCAGAACCAGCAGGCCCAGGCCCAGCTCAGCGACCTCCAGGCCCGCGCCCAGGAGCTCACCGGCCAGCAGGGCCGCAACCCCGCCGACGCCGCCCGGATGGACGGCCTGCGGCTCGGCGCGGCCCTGGAACCGCTGCAGGGCGGCGGCCTGACCGTCACCCTCAACGACGCCCCGCCGAACGCCACCGCGCGGATCCCGAACGTCCCGGAGCCCGGCGTCAACGACCTGGTCATCCACCAGCAGGACATCCAGGCGGTGGTCAACGCGCTGTGGCGGGGCGGCGCCGAGGGCGTCCAGGTGATGGACCAGCGGCTGGTCGCCACCAGCGCCGTCCGCTGCGTCGGCAACACCCTGCTGCTCCAGGGCCGGGTCTACTCGCCGCCCTACGTGGTCCGGGCGGTGGGCCGGACCGACGCCCTGCGGGCGGCCGTGGACACCGATCCGACGATCCGCAACTACCTGCAGTACGTCCAGGCGTACGGGCTCGGCTGGAAGGTCCAGGAGAGCGGCGACCTGACCCTTCCCGGCTACACCGGCACCACCGAGCTGCGATCGGCCGGCGGACAGCAGTGACGGGACCGGCCTCCCGGCCGTTGATCCCGGGTCTACTCTTGACCCCAGTCCGCTACGTCGAGGGAGCACCATGTACGGCTGGATCTGGCGTCATCTCCCGGGGAACACCCTGGTCCGGGCCGTCATCTCGCTGCTCCTCGTCGTCGGGATCGTCTACCTCCTCTTCACCTACGTCTTCCCGTGGGCGGAACCGTTGCTCCCCTTCGGTGACGTCACAGTGGACGGCGGCGACGGTGCCGCGGCCGGCTGAACCGACGGCCCGGCCCCTCCACCCAGTCGACCCCGCCCCGCATCCCACGGAGACCACGCGAGAATGACCACCCAGCCGACCCCGCCCCGCATCCTGGTCGTCGACAACTACGACAGTTTCGTCTTCAACCTGGTCCAGTACCTGTACCAGCTCGGCGCCACCTGCGAGGTGGTGCGCAACGACGAGGTGACCGTCGGGCACGCCGTCCGCCGGTCCGGTGACGAGGGCTTCGACGGGGTGCTGCTCTCCCCCGGCCCGGGCGCGCCCGAGGAGGCCGGGGTCTGCATCGAGATGGTGCACCACTGCGCGGGGATCGGGCTGCCGGTCTTCGGCGTCTGCCTGGGCCTGCAGTCGATCGCGGTGGCGTACGGCGCGGTGGTCGGCCGGGCGCCGGAGCTGCTGCACGGCAAGACCTCGCTGGTCGAGCACGAGGACGGCGGAGTGTTCGCCGGACTGCCCTCGCCGCTGACCGCCACCCGCTACCACTCGCTGGCGGTCGACCCGGACACCGTGCCGGACGACCTGCTGGCCGTCACCGCGCGCACCGGGAGCGGTGTGATCATGGGCCTCCGCCACCGTGAACTGCCCGTCGAGGGCGTGCAGTTCCACCCCGAGTCGGTGCTCACCGAGGGCGGGCACCGGATGCTCGCGAACTGGCTGGCCGAGTGCGGTCACCCGCAGGCCGTGGACCGGTCGGCCGGGCTCGCCCCGGTGATCGGCCGGGGCTGAGCGGCGTGACCACGCTGCGTCCGGAGGGGCGTTACCAGCCGGAGGCGGGCCCGTACGACGGGGCGCAGCAGTACGGCGAGGTGCAGCAGCAGTACGGCGGTGCCCAGTTCGGCGGTGCCCCGTACGGGGACGGGTCGTACGGGGGCGGCGCCGGCGCCGAGCCGCACCGTCAGGAGCCGTACCGGCAGGGCCCGGGCGCTCCCGAGGACGCCTGGGGCGTCTACGAGCAGGCCGCGCAGCCCGGGGCGTCCGGCCCGGAGTACCCGTGGCTGCCCGACCAGACCCTCCAGCTGCGGCTGCCGGCCTTCGAGGCCGGGCCGGCCGCCGAGCCCGCCCCGCCGACCGGCGGCCGGGCCGAGCGCCGGCGGGCCGCGCAGGGCCGCACCTCGGTGCGCTCCGGCAACGGGCGGCGCCGGGCGAACGGCCGCGCGGCCGGGCGGGCGCGCCCCAAGGAGTCCAAGGCCGTGGTGGCCGCGCGCATGGTGGGCGAGCTGTGCATCACGCTCGGCGTCGTGATGCTGCTGTTCGTCTCCTACCAGCTGTGGTGGACCAACGTGCAGGCCGACGCGGCCGCCAGCGGCGCCCGCAACCAGCTGGAGCAGCAGTTCGACGCCGCGCAGGCGCCGGCTCCCGGCCAGCCGGCCCCGGACCCGGCCAAGCCGGAGGTGTTCGAGCCCGGCAAGGGCTTCGCCATCATCTACCTGCCCAAGCTGGGCCTGAAGTTCCCGATCGCCGAGGGCACCTCCAAGTCGGCGGTGCTCGACAAGGGCCTGGTCGGCCACTACACGGGCACCGGCATGCCGGCCGACAAGTCGGGCAACTTCGCGCTGGCCGCGCACCGCAACACCCACGGCGAGCCGTTCCGGTACATCAACCAGCTCGCCAAGGGCGACAAGGTCGTGGTGGAGACCGCCACCTCGTACTACACCTACGAGATCACCGGCGGCATCCCGGAGACCTCCCCGAGCAACGTGAGCGTGATCAAGCCGGTGCCCAACGGCGCCGGGTACGCGGGCCCCGGCCGGTACATCACGCTGACCACCTGCACCCCGGAGTTCACCTCGAAGTTCCGCCTCATCGTCTTTGGCAAGATGACCGAGGAACGGCCGCGCAGTCAGGGCAAGCCGGCCGCGATCGGCGGGTAGTCGCCCGGCCGCCCGGCACGGATGGGGAGCAGCGCAGATGACGGACGAGACGGCGCAGTCGGCCGAGCCGGTGCAGGAGGCCTTCCCGCCGCCCGGGGAGGGCCCGGAGCCGGCCCGGCGCGGCCCGGGCCGGGCACTGGCCGCGCTCGGCGTCTTCGGCGAGCTGCTGATCACCCTGGGGCTGGTGCTGGGCCTGTTCGTGGCCTACTCGCTGTGGTGGACCAACGTGGAGGCCGACCGCACCGCGGCCGCGGCCGCCGACCGGCTGCGCGGCGCCTGGGCCGCGGGCCCGACCGCCGCCCCCGCACCGGCGTCGCCCGGTGCGACGCCGGCGCCCGGCGCCGCGCCCGCCGCGCCGTACGCGGCCGGCGACGCGCTCGGCTTCCTGCACGTCCCGGCGATGGGCCGGGACTACCAGGTGCTGATCAGGATGGGCACCGGCGGCGACGTCCTGGCCGAGGGCGTGGCCGGGGTGTACGAGCAGCCCTACCGCGCCGCGATGCCCTGGGACCCGAGCGGCAACTTCGCGCTGGCCGCCCACCGGGACGGCCACGGCGCCAAGTTCCACGACCTGGACGCCGTCCACAGGGGCGACGCGGTCGTCGTGGAGACCAGGGACAAGTGGTACGTCTACAAGGTCGACAACACCCTGCCGGAGACCTCCAAGTACGACACCGGCATCGTCGCGCCCGTCCCGGTCGGCTCCGGTTACACCGGGCCCGGCCGGTACATCACGCTGACCACCTGCACGCCGGTGTACACCTCGCGCTACCGGATGGCGGTGTGGGGGAGCCTGGTGCGGGTGGACGACGTGGACGCCAAGCGGACGCCGCCGCCGGAGCTGCGCCACTCCTGACGGCCGGTCGGCGGGCCCGCGGCCCGCGCGGGGCCGGTGCCCGGAACGCCCGAGGGCCCGTCGCGGTGATCGCGACGGGCCCTCGGCGTACTGCTCGGGACAACCAGGCCTCAGAAGAACGGGAACCAGGGCTTAGTTGTTGGGCTGCCCTTTGGTGTTGGTGGGTGAGGGGAGGGGGTCGCCCCCTTTGGTCGGCTCCGCCGGCCTGGTGACCAGGGCGACCTGGCTGTTCGGGTCCAGCTGGGTGCCGGCCGGCGGGTTGCTGCCCATGACCAGCGCGTTCGGGTCGGACGGGCCGGTGACGGTGTAGCCCAGGCCGGCCTTGCCGAGCGCGGCGATGGCGTCCGACAGCTTGACGTTCTGCAGCGGCGGGACGGTGGCCTTGTCCGGGGCCTTGTAGATCGTCAGCGTGATCTTCGAGTTCGCCGGGGCCTTGCTGTTCGCCGGGATCGACTGCGACGCGACCGTGTTGATCTTGGTCGGGTCGTTGGTCTGGGTGGTCTTCGAGGCGTCCACCTGGAAGCCGGCCTGCTCCAGCTGGGCCTGGGCGGCCTCCTTCGGCTGGCCCACCACGCCAGGGACGGCGACCTTGCTCTTGCCCTGCGACACGGTCAGCTTGACCGGGGCGGTCGGGTCGCCGGCCGCGTTGCCCGCCGGGTCCTGGGCGGTGACCGTCTCCTGCGGAGCGGTGTCGTCGTCCTTGTACTCGGTGGTGACGTTGGTGAAGCCGGCGTCGGCGAGCGCCTTCGTCGCCTGGTCCTTGGTCTTGCCGACCACGCTCGGCACGTTCGACTTGGCCGGGCCCGAGGAGAGCTGCACCGTGATGGTGCTGTTCTCCGCCACCTGCGCCGCGGCGGCCGGGCTCTGGCTGCAGACCTGGTCCTTCTTGACGTTGCTGTCCGGGCAGGCGACCTTGTCGCCCTCGGCCACCACGAGCTTGGGACCGGCCGCGGCGGCGGCCGTCTTGGCGTCCGCCAGGCTCTTGCCGACCAGGCTCGGCACGGCGACCTTCGGCGATTCCTTCTTGGCGCCGTCGTTGCCGTTGAACATCGCCTGGGCCACGAAGAAGGTGCCGACCAGGACCAGCACGGCGGCGACCGCCAGCACGATCCAGGAGGTGTTGTTCTTCTTCGGCGGCTCCTCGCCGCGCCGGCCGCCCTCGCGGCCGTAGCCGTCGTCGCCGCCGCCCGACGGGCCACCGGCGTAGGTCTGGCCGTAACCGTCGTCCTGGTAGCCCCCGGGCTGCCCGTAGCCGGCCTGCGGGGCGGCCTGCGGCAGGACGGTGGTCGGGCCGCCGCCGGGCTGCTGCGGCAGCACGTTGGTCTGGCCGTACGGGTCGTGCTGCTGCGGGTAGCCGTTCTGGTCGTAGCCGTAGCCGGCGGCGCCCATGCCGTAGGCGGCCTGCTGCGCGGCGGCCACCGGCAGGCCGTCGAGGAAGCGCTCGATGTCGTCGCGCATCTCGTCGGCGGTCTGGTAGCGGTAGTCGCGCTCCTTGGCGAGCGCCTTCAGCACGATCGCGTCGATCTCCGGGCGCACCTCGGGATCGAAGACGGACGGCGGCTGCGCCTCCTCCCGGACGTGCTGGTAGGCCACCGCGACCGGGGAGTCGCCGACGAACGGCGGCCGGACGGTCAGCAGTTCGTACAGCAGGCAGCCGGTGGAGTAGAGGTCGGAGCGGGCGTCGACCTGCTCGCCCTTGGCCTGCTCCGGGGAGAGGTACTGGGCGGTGCCGATGACGGCCGAGGTCTGGGTCATGGTCATCCCGGCGTCGCCCATCGCGCGCGCGATGCCGAAGTCCATGACCTTGACGTTGCCCTGCCGGGTCAGCATCACGTTGGCCGGCTTGATGTCCCGGTGCACGATGCCGGCGCGGTGCGAGTACTCCAGCGCCTGCAGGATGCCGATCGTCATCTCCAGCGCGCGCTCGGGCAGCAGCCTGCGGCCGGAGTGCAGCAGCTCGCGCAGCGTGGACCCCTCGACGTACTCCATCACGATGTACGGGATGGAGATGCCGTCGATGTAGTCCTCGCCGGTGTCGTACACGGCGACGATCGCGGGGTGGTTCAGGGACGCCGCGGACTGGGCCTCGCGGCGGAAGCGGGCCTGGAACGACGGATCCCGGGCCATGTCGGCCCGGAGCGTCTTCACTGCGACGGAACGGCCGAGCCGGGTGTCATGGCCGAGGTACACCTCGGCCATGCCGCCGCGCCCGAGGACGCCGCCGAGCTCGTACCTGCCGCCGAGGCGACGAGGCTCTTCCATAGTTCCGACCCTCTCCCTCACCCGCCGGTGAGGTTGTGACGTAGGTGTCCCCGCACGCTCTGGGTGACGCCGCGCGGGACTCGACCGGTTCTCCGGCCGGGCCGTGCGCGGCCTCGCGGGCGGCAACGGGCACACCCGCTGCTGGCGGATACGCTACCGGTCGGACCACGGAGGACCGGAGTCAGCCGTCGGCCGATATCAGACCGGTATCCGGACGGGGGTGCCGATCGTGACATTCCACTCACCGCAGCCGCGCCCTACTTGCCGAGTGCGGCCTGCATCACCGCCTTGGCGATCGGGGCGGCCAGCCGGCCGCCGCTGATGCCGTCGCGGTTGTTGGAGCCGTCCTCGACCACGACCGCGACCGCGACCGACTGGCCGTCGGAGGTCTTGGCCCAGGACGTGAACCAGGCGAAGGGCAGTCCGGCGTTGTCCTCGCCGTGCTGCGCGGTGCCGGTCTTGCCGCCGACCTGCAGGCCCGGGATCTTGGCGTTCTTGCCGGTGCCGTTCTCCACCACGGAGACCATCAGGTCCTGCATCTTCTGCGCGGTGGCCGGGCTCATCGGCTGGGAGAACTGCTTCTCGGTGTGCTTGGAGATGGTGGTCAGCGAGGCCGAGCGCTCCTGGTCGACCAGGTAGGGCTGCATCAGGCTGCCGTTGTTGGCGATCGCGGCGGAGACCATGGCCATCTGCAGCGGGGTGGCGCGGGTGTCGTGCTGGCCGATCGAGTCCTGCGCGGTGCCGTCCAGGCTGGCGCTGTCCGGGAAGATGCTCTTCTCGGAGCGGACCGGGGTGTCGATCGTGCTGTTGAAGCCGAACTTCTCGGCCTGCGCCCGCATCTTCTCCTTGCCGAGGTCGGCGCCGATCTTGGCGAAGACCGTGTTGCAGGACTGGTCCATGCCGGACTTGACGGTGGCGTTCTCGCAGCGCTCGTTGGGGCTCTCGTTCTTCAGCTGGGTGCTGGTGCCCGGCAGGATGTACGGCTCCGGCGTCGTCGTGGCGTCGTCGACGTTCTGGTAGAGGCCGTTCTCGAACGCGGCGGTCGCGGTGACCAGCTTGAAGGTCGAGCCGGGCGGATAGGTCTCCTTCAGCGCCCGGTTGAGCATCGGCTTGTTCGGGTCGGCGTTGAGGTCCGTCCAGGCCTTGGAGTCGGTGCCCTCGCTGCCGGCGATGGTGCTCGGGTCGTAGGAGGGGGTGGAGACCAGCGCCAGGATCGCGCCGGTCTTCGGGTCGATCGCGACGACCGCGCCCTTCTTGTCGCCGAGGCCGTCGAAGGCGGCCTTCTGGACCTTGGCGTTGATCGTGGTGAGGACGTCCCCGCCGCGCTTCTGCTCGCCGGTCAGCATGTCCAGGGTGTTGCGGAAGAACAGCCGGTCGTCGCTGCCGGAGAGGATGCCGTCCTCCAGGTTCTCCAGCTGGCTGGAGCCGAAGACCTGGGAGGAGTACCCGGTGACCGGGGCGTACATCGGGCCGTCGACCCAGGAGCGCTTGTACTTGTAGCGCAGGCCGTTGACGAAGTCGGACTTGGTGACCGGCTGCCCGCCGACGATGATGTTGCCGCGCGGGTGGGCGTAGCGGTCGTACTGCTGGCGCTTGTTGTTCTTGTTGCCGGCCCAGGCGTCGGCCTGGACGCCCTGCACCCAGTTGGTGCGGACCATCAGGGCCAGGATCAGGACGAGGCAGAAGATCGAGACCCGGCGGATCGGCTTGTTCATCGGACGGGTCCTCCCTGGCCCTCGGTGGCGGGGGCCGGTTCGGCCCCGGGTCGGCGGGCGCTGTCGCTGATCTTCAGCAGGATGGCGACCAGTGCCCAGTTGGCGACCACGGACGAGCCGCCCTGGGCGAGGAACGGCATGGTCATACCGGTCAGCGGGATCAGCCCGGTGACACCGCCGGCGACGACGAAGACCTGTAGGGCCATCGCCGAGGAGAGGCCGACCGCGAACAGCTTGCCGAACGGGTCGCGGGCGGCGACCGCGGTGCGCAGACCGCGCTGCACCAGCAGCCCGTACAGCAGGAAGATCGCCATCAGGCCGGTCAGTCCGAGCTCCTCGCCGAACGAGCCCAGGATGAAGTCGCTCTTGGCGGCGAAGTTGATCAGCCAGGAGCGGCCCTGGCCCAGGCCCGAGCCGGTCACCCCGCCGGATCCGAGCGCCATCAGCGACTGGCCGATCTGCTCGGTGGCGCCCTTCGGCGGGTGCGGGGCGAAGGCGGCCATCGGGTCGAGCCAGGCGTTGATGCGGACCTTCACGTGGTCGGCGGTCGAGGCCACGGCGACCGCGCCGCCGATCGACATCAGCAGACCGAACAGGATCCAGCTCGTCCGCTCGGTGGCGACGTAGAGCATCACCACGAACAGGCCGAAGAACAGGAAGGACGTGCCGAGGTCGTTCTCGAAGATCAGGATCAGCAGGCTGAGCAGCCAGATGACGACGATCGGGCCGAGGTCGCGGCCGCGCGGCAGGTACAGCCCCATGAAGCGGCGGCTGGCCAGCGCCAGGGCGTCCCGCTTGACCATCAGGTAGCCGGAGAAGAACACCGTCAGGATGATCTTGGCGAACTCGCCGGGCTGGATGGAGAAGCTGCCCACCCGGATCCAGATCTTGGCGCCGAAGTCCTCCGCCCGGGCCGGGAAGAAGGCCGGCGCGGCGAGCAGCACCAGCGCCGCCACCATCGAGATGTAGGTGTAGCGCTGCAGGACCCGGTGGTCCTTCAGGAACACCATCACGCCGATGAACAGCGTGATGCCCAGTCCCGACCACATCAGCTGGTTCTGGGCCGCCGGGTAGTTGCCGCTGAGCAGCTTGCCGGCCTTGTCGAGGCGCCAGATCATCACCACGCCGAGCCCGTTCAGCAGCGTGGCGATCGGCAGCATCAGCGGGTCGGCGTACGGCGCGAAGCGGCGCACCAGCAGGTGCGCCACCAGGGCCAGCGCGCCCATGCCGAGCCCGTAGCCGAGCATGCCGGCGGGCAGCGCGGAGTCCATCGCGAGGCCGACGTTGGCGTACGCGAGGATCGGCAGGACGACGGCGAAGGCCAGCAGGGCCAGCTCGGTGTTGCGCCGGTTCGGCGCGCCCTGCGGGGAGATGGTGGTGTTGCCCCGGCGTCGGGGCGCGGCGGGTTCGGCCGCCGCGCGACGCCGGCCGGTCCGGCCGGGGTCGCCGCTCAGGTCGTAGGTGCTCACGTGGTGACCGCCCCCTGACGGCCGGCGGTCCCGCAGGGGGCGGGCCTATGTCGGATCACGGACGTCACGGCTTCGGGCAGGACTCGGCCCGGCCGCGCTCCTCGTCGGTCAGCCCGGGCAGGTCGCCCGGCGAACCGGCGGCCGGCGCGGTGGCGCTCGGCGAGGGGGCGGGCGTGCTCGGGGCGGGCGTGCTCGGGGCGGGCGTGCTCGGGGCGGGCGTGCTCGTGGTGGGCGCGGGCGTGGGCGAGGCGCTGGGGACGGCGGCGGCCGGTCCGCGGCTCTTCTCGCCCGGGGTGGGTGTGCTCGCCAGGAACGCGGCGTGGGTGGCCTGCGTCGCCGGGGTGCCCTGCGCGGGCGGGGCGGCCTGGGCCGCCTGGGCGACCTTCTGGCAGAGCTGGGACCAGCCGTCGAGCTCCTGGACGGTGGCGTTGGCGTCGTTCAGGCTGCCGACCGAGATGGTCTTGCTGAGGTGCGCCCGCTGGTCCTGCGGCAGAAACTTCAGCTTGACGTTGCTGAACGAGGAGTGGACGGAGGACAGGCTCAGGCCGGCCAGGTTCTGGTTGACGCCCTGGTAGACCGCGACGTGGTCGCCGTCCTCGCCGACGTAGTACTGGTCCTGGGTCCACTGGTAACCGAGGAACCCGGCACCGCCGAGCAGGCCGAGGGTGACCAGGACGGCCACCGAGACGGTCAGGCCCTTGCGCTTGCGCCGGCTCGGACGCGGCTCGTCGAACTCCTCGGTGCCGTACACCGACGGCTCGGCCGGGTAGCCGTACTCGCCCTCGTAGCCCTCGGCCGGGCCGAAGCCGCCCTGGCCGCCGTACTCGCCCTCGTAACCCTCGGCCGGGCCGAAGGTGCCCTGCGGGTTGCGGCCGAGGCCGGCCGCGCGGCCGGCCGGGGTGTCGGCGATCGAGCGGTCGGCCGCGGCCGAGGACGGCGGGGTGTCGGCGACCGCGCCGACCACCACCGGGACGTCGTTGAACTGGCCGCTCATGGTGTCCGTGGCGCCGACGTCGATGACGTCGGCCACGATGCAGGTGATGTTGTCCGGACCGCCGCCGCGCAGCGCGAGCTGGATCAGCTCCTGCACGGTCTGCTCGGGCGAGTAGAAGCTGCCGAGGGTGTCCTGGAGGGTCTGGTGGCTGACCGGGCCGGAGAGGCCGTCGGAGCAGATCAGGTAGCGGTCGCCGGCCCGGACCTCGCGGATCGACAGGTCCGGTTCGACCTGGCCGCGGCCGTCGAGCGCCCGCATCAGCAGCGAGCGCTGCGGGTGGGTCTCGGCCTCCTCCGGGGTGATCCGGCCCTCGTCGACCAGGCGCTGCACCCAGGTGTGGTCCTGGGTGATCTGCACCAGCGAACCGTCGCGCAGCAGGTAGGCGCGGGAGTCGCCGACGTGCACCATGCCCATCCGCTGGCCCGTCCAGAGCATGGCGGTCAGCGTGCAGCCCATGCCCTCCAGCTGGGGGTCGTCCTCGACCATCTGCCGGAGCCGGTCGTTGGCGCCCTGGACGGCGTCGCCCAGCAGGGTCAGCAGGTCGGCGCCCGGCACGTCCTCGTCCAGCCGGACGATCGAGCCGAGCACCTCGGAGGACGCGACCTCGCCGGCCGCGGCGCCGCCCATGCCGTCGGCCACGGCCAGCAGCCGCGGCCCGGCGTAGCCGGAGTCCTCGTTCCCCTCCCGGATCAGTCCCTTGTGGGAGCCGGCGGCGAAGCGCAGCACCAGGGTCATGCGACCTGTGCCCCCCTCTGGGTCATGGACGGGATGCTGTCCCTCATGCGCTACTACTTCCGCAGTTCGATGACGGTCCTGCCGATACGGATCGGCATGCCCGGCTGGAGCGGGGTGGGCGCGGTCAGGCGCTGCCGGTCCAGATAGGTGCCGTTGGTGGAGCCTAGATCCTCGACCGTCCACTGCCCAGTCTGATCCGGATAGATCCTGGCATGCCGGGAGGACGCGTAGTCGTCGTCCAGCACGATGGTCGAGTCGTGCGCGCGGCCCAGGGTGATCGTCTGGCCCTGCAGCGCGACGGTGGTCCCGGCCAGCGAGCCCTGCACGACCACGAGCTGGGTCGGGGCGCCGCGGCGGCGCCCGCCGCCCTGGGTCTGGCCCGCCGCGGGGGCGGGCGCGGTCTGGGCGGGCGCGGGGCGGCCCCCGGGGGCGCCGGTGGCCACGGTGGTGGCCGCGGAGCCGTTCGCGGCCGCGTTGGCGCCGCGGCGCGAGGACCGGGGGTTCACCTTGGTCCCGAACAGGTCGCTGCGGATCACCTGGATCGCGACGATGACGAACAGCCACAGCACGGCCAGGAAGCCCAGCCGCATGACCGTGAGGGTCAGTTCTGACATGGCCGGCCCGCCCGTCGGTGAGTGAGGCGCGCGAACAACTCGGACACTACCCTTCGACCTGTCGGTAGACGATGGTGGTGGAGCCCACGACGATGCGGGAGCCGTCGCGGAGCGTAGCGCGCTGGGTGTGCTGCCCGTCCACCACGATGCCGTTGGTGGATCCCAGGTCGAGGACCATCGAAGGGGTGCCGGGGCGGATCTCGGCGTGCTTCCGGGAGACCCCGGGGTCGTCGATCCGCACGTCCGCCTCGGTCGAGCGGCCGAGGACGCAGGCCGCGCCGGAGATCTGGTGGCGGGCGCCGTTCACCTCGATCCAGCGGCGGACCGAGGCGCCGTGGCCGGCACCCGGGAAGGCCCGGACGTTGCCGCCGGAGGTCGCGGGCGGGCCCGGGGGCATCGCCGGGGGCGCGGCGGGCGGCGGGGGCGTGCCGAACTGGCCGGCGCCCTGCTGCTGCCACGGTGCGCCCTGGGCCGGTGCGGCCGGCTGGCGGTCGTAGCCGGGCTGCTGCTGCTGGGGGGAGTACTGCTGGGGTTCCTCGGCTGCCAGGGTGCGGCTGCGCACCCGGTACAGCCCGGTGTCCAGGTCGTCGGCCTTCTCCAGGTTCACCTGGAGCGGGCCCATGAAGGTGTACCGCTGGGCCTCGGCGTACTCGCGGACCATGCCGGCCAGCTCGGTGCCCAGCTGCCCGGAGTAGGGGCTGAGCCGCTCGTGGTCGTGCGGGCTCAGCTCGACGATGAAGTCGTTCGGCACGACGGTGCGGTCGCGGTTCCAGATGCTCGCGTTGTTGTCGCACTCGCGCTGCAGCGCACCGGCGATCTCCACGGGCTGGACCTCGGACTTGAACACCTTGGCGAAGGTGCCGTTGACGAGACCCTCGAGTCGCTGCTCGAACTTCTTCAGCACTCCCATGGGGCACCCCCTTCCAGGGTTCGTTCGCCTGCCTGCCGACCGGATCCCCCCGGGGAGTCGGTCGCGCCTACTTGCGGTACTTCCGTACTGATCGTATCCACGCCGGGCCCTTCCGTACGGTTCCCGGACAGCGTGGTGCCCGGGGGTGGGCTCGGACACACAGGGTGACGCATGTCGGGTACGGCACGCCAGATGTGCCCGCCCGGGCGGCCCCGCACCCCTCGCTCACCCGTTCGTCGCGCATCCGTTCGGATGCGGTCGGTTCCGTGCGGGAACGGATTCGGAGCGGCCCCCCGGGTCGTGCTACTGTTTTCCACGTCGGAAGGGCCGCCCGAAAGGGAGGCCGGTCCAAGGAAACGCGAAGTACTCATGGTACCGAGCGGTTCGGAAGATCGGTCGGCAACGAGGACGACACCCATGCGCGGGTGGCGGAATAGGCAGACGCGCTGGATTCAGGTTCCAGTGCCCGAAAGGGCGTGGGGGTTCAACTCCCCCCTCGCGCACAGCGGAACACCGCGAGGTGTTCGGCATCATCGACGAAAAGGTCGGTACCGTGATCACGGTACCGACCTTTTCGCTGTGCCCGGACGGACGGGCGCACCACCCGGGCCGCGCCCGCCCGGGGGCGGTCAGGCGGGGGCCGCGCGGACCCGGAAGTCGCGGGCGGTGGCGCGGATGGCGGCCTCCACCTCGGCGCCGGTCGCCCCCCGGAACCGGAACCGCCCGCCGACGTGCTCGTAGTAGGCGTCCGCCGCGGGCAGCACCTCCCCGGCGGCGAGCAGCGACTCCGCGTACGGGCCCGGCACCCGGCCCGTCATCGGGGTGACGGCGGTGATCCGGCAGGGCCGCTCCGCGGGCGCGGGGACCAGCAGCCAGCCGCCGACCGCCCCGGAGGCCGGCCGGCCCTTGGCCGGCTGCTCCCCCAGCTGCAGGGCGAACGCCGCCTCCATCAGGTCGTAGCCGTGCAGGTCGCGCCAGACGAACGGGATCTCCGCGCCGCCGACCCGGGCGCCGACCTCCAGGAAGGAGCAGTGCGGGGTGCCGTCCGGGCCGGTGCCGACGAACACCTCCAGGTGGAAGACGGTCGGGGCGGCGGTCAGCGCGGCGAGGAAGCGCGGGGCCGCGGCCTCCACGGCGGCCAGGACGGCCGGGTCGGTCTCCTCGACGGAGCCCAGGTAGGAGCCGTCCCGGAAGCCCAGGCAGGTGTTGACGTAGCGGGAGGCGCGCCAGACGTCGAGGCGGCCGTCCCGGAACAGGCCGTCGACGTGGTAGATCGGGTCGGTCCGCCGGACCTGCACCAGCAGCGGCGCCTCGTCGCCCCAGCGCACCCCGGCGAGGTCCGCCGGGCCGTGCACGATCCGCACGCCCGCGCTCGAACTGCCCCGTACGGGCTTCAGCACGAGCGGCCAGCCGTGCCGCGCCGCGAACCGCTCCACGTCCGCGGCGGCGGACACCGCGGCGAACGCGGGCACGGGGAGCCCGGCGTCCCGGACCCGCCGGCACATCTCCAGCTTGTCGCGGAAGGGCAGCAGGTCCTGCGGGGTGGCGCCGGCCAGGCCCCACTCCGCGCGCAACTGCGCGGCGATCAGCAGGTCGTCCTCCTTGAGCGCGACCACGGCCTGCGGGGCGCCGTGGCGCCGGGTCAGTTCCCAGACCGCCTCGCGCACCTCGACCAGGTCGTCGGTGGCGGCCACCAGCACGACGCCGGCCGCGGCGGCGGGCACACCGGCCGCGCCCACCTCGGTGGTCACGTAACTGACGGCGTGGGTCGCGTGATCGAGGTAGTCGTCGTAGTGTGCGTACGCGTCCCGCCAGCGGTGGATGACCACCACGTGCCGGCGCGCTCCCGCGTCCTCGTTCCTCGTAGTCGGCATGAGAACGTCCTCCAGGACGACTTGGTCATGGCCCGATCAAGCTATCCTCCGGGAAGGCGGGAGGCAATGATTCATTTCCCCCGTTAACGCCAGGCCGCCGATCTGGCAGAGTTGGGCCGGGGAATGGCCGAAACACCGTGGGGAGGGGTGTCGTTGAGCGGCTTCGAGGTGAATGGCGCGACAACGGTCCGGCTTTTCGGATTTCACCACGCCGGGGGGTCCGGCACGTTGTTCCACGGCTGGCAGGACCGGCTGCCCGCGGGCTGGGAGGTGCGGGCGCTGGACGCGCCGGGGCACGGCAGCCTGATGGGACGCGAACTGATCGACGAACTCGACCGGCTGGTGGGCTACTTCCTCGACCAGGTGCGCCCCGGGGACGACGTTCCGTACGCGTTCTTCGGGCACAGCATGGGGGGCATCGTCGCGTACGAACTGGCCCGCCGGCTGGTCGGGGAGGGCGCCGTGCCGCCGGTCTGGCTCGGGATCTCCGCCTGCCGGGCCCCGCGCTCCGCGCCTCCGGTCGTCCTGCGGCACACCCTGAGCGAGGCTCAGCTGCGCCGGCACGTGCGCGAACTCGGCGGCACGCCGGAGCAGTTGCTGGACGACCCGAGGCTCTGGGAGATCTTCGGCCCGATCATCCGGGCCGACCTGCGACTGGTGGAGCAGTGGCGGCCCGCGCACGCGGAGCCGCTGCCGGTGCCGCTCACGGTGTTCCGCGGCCGCGACGACGCGCTCGCGACCCCGGGCCGGGTCGCCGCCTGGGAGGCGGAGTCCACCGCGTTCCGCGGGCTGCGCACGCTCGACGGGGACCACTTCTACTTCGGCGCCGACCCGGCACCGCTGCTGCGGCACCTCGTCGAGGACGTCCGGTCGGCGCGCACGGCGCTGCCGCACCCCGCCCGGTGACACCGACGGCCGCCGCGGCGGACGGGGCCGACGGGGCCGTCGCCTGCCGGGTCTGGTGGGCCCGCACCGCGGACCACCGACCGGGGCTGGAGGCGCTGCTCGCGCCGGCCGAGGCGGTGCGGCGCGACCTGTACGCGGCCGAGGCCGACCGGCGCCGGTTCACCGTGGCGGCCGCGCTGCTGCGGCTGGCCGCCGCGGAGTTCTCGGGCACCGGCCCGCGGGAGGTCGAGGTGCTGCGCGACTGCCCGGACTGCCCGCTGCCGCACGGACGGCCCCGGATCACCGGCCCGCTGGACGCGTCGGTCTCCTACGCGGGGGACGTCGTGCTGGTCGCGGTGACCGCGGGGGCGGTCGTCGGCGTGGACGCCGAGGCCCCGGCGGCCTCGCCCCGGCGGCAGTCGGCGGCCCTGCGGCGGGCCCTGGGCGAGCGGGAGTCGGCCGAGCTGGGGCGCGTCCCGGAGGCGGAGCGGGACGGCTGGCTGCTGCGGCGGTGGACGTACAAGGAGGCGGTCCTGAAGGCCACCGGCGAGGGGCTCCGGGTGCCGCCGACCGCGGTCGGGGTGAGCGAGGAGTCGGGGACCGCCCGGCTGACCGCCTACCCGGGCCGCCCGCCGGGCGGCGGCCGGACCGTCCTGCTGCCGCTCGGGATACCGACCGGCGCCATGCCCCCCGGGGGCACGGCTTCGGCGGCGTTCCTGCTGGACCGGGACGCACCGGTCCGGCAGGCGCCGGGGAGATACGGCCGGGAGCTCTTCGACACCGACGGGGGCCCCGGGTGACGACGGAGAGGAATGCACGTGACGGAACAAGGCAGGCCGCGGCTGACCATCGTCGGGAGCGGGGGGCAGCCCTACCGGGAGTACTGCTACCAGTCCCTCGCCGGCGACTACGCGTTGTCGGCGGTCCTCCCCGCTGAGCCGACCTGGCAGCGCGAATACCTCACCGACCACCGGGTGGTCGACTGCACCGACCCGGACGCGATCGCCGCGGCGCTGGCCGAACTGGCCCCGGAGCAGGGGCCGTCCGGGGTGTTCACCTGGGACGAGCTGGTCCTCGAGGCGACGGCGCTGGCCTGTGAGAAGCTCGGGCTGCCGCACATGTCGTCCGCGGCCGTCGCGCGGTGCCGGGACAAGTACGCGACGAGGTCGCTGATGGCCGGGGCCGGACTGCCGTCGGCGGCGCACCGGCTGGTGTCCTCCGCCGACGAGGCGGTCGCCGCGGCGGAGGAGTTCGGCTTCCCCGTGGTGGTGAAGCCCCGCTCGCTGGCCGGCAGCATCGGGGTGGTCAGGGCCGAGGACGCGGCCGCCGTGCGCGCCGCGTTCGAGCTGGCCACCGGGGCGGCGTACGCCACCCTGCCGGCCGGTGAGGGCATCCTCGTCGAGGAGTACCTGGACGGCCCCGAGATCAGCGTGGACAGCGTGGTCTTCGAGGGCGTGGTGCACTGCGTCCACGTGGCGCAGAAGCGGCTCGGCTTCCCCCCGTACTTCGAGGAGGTGGGCCACCTCGTCACCGCCGCCACCCCGGACGCCCTGCCGCAGGAGGTCGCCGAACTCGTCCGGGCCGCGCACCGCACCCTGGGCGTGGACTACGGCGTCACCCACGCCGAGGTCAGGCTGACCACGGCCGGGCCCCGGCTGGTCGAGCTGAACGCCCGGCTCGGCGGGGACCTGATACCCCTGATCAGCCGGATGGCCACCGGGATCGACCTGGTGAAGGCCGCCGCCGAGATCGCGCTCGGGCACGACCCGGAGCCGGTCACCCGCGGCGGCGGCGGGGGCGGCACGGCGGAGGTCCGCTTCGTCTACCCGCCGCACGACTGCACGGTGCGGTCCGTCGACCTGACGGCCGCGGGGAGCGTGCCGGGCATCGTCCACACGGCCGCGCTCGCCGGGCCCGGTACGCAGCTGCTGCTGCCCCCGAAGAACCCGATCCCGCGGCTCGCGGCGCTGATCGCGGTGGCGGGGGACGAGGCCGGCACCGGGCGGGCGCTCGACCTCGCGCAGGAGCGGGTCGTCGCCGACGTCGAGCCGCTGACCGGCTGACCGGCGGTCGGCCCCGGGCCGCCGGGCCCGGGGCCGACCCGTCGCGCCCTACGCGTCCGCGGGCCCGGCCTTGACGATCCGGGCGACGAAGAAGCCCTCGAAGAGGTCGCTCGGGGCCACCCGGACCGCGTGCTTGAGGCGCTCGTCGAACTTCGTGCCGCGCCAGGAGGTGACCCCGGGCAGGAACGACGGCTCGGAGAACCCGAGCGGCTCCAGCGTCAGGTCGGAGCGGCGCTGCAGGATCTTGCTGACCGGGAACTCGTCCTCCTCCGGGCTGAGCGTGCAGGTGGAGTACACCATCACGCCGCCCGGCTTCAGCAGGGTGTAGGCCGCGCTGAGCATCTTCAGCTGGAGGAACTTGTACTTCTCGATGCGCTCCTCGGACCAGTAGCGCAACGTGATCGGCTTGCGCATGTCGACCCGGCCCTCGCCCGAGCACTGCACGTCGAGCAGGATCCGGTCGAAGGACTCGGCCGGCAGCTCCTTGTCGATGTACTGGGCCTGGTGCGTGGTCAGCTCGCCGTAGTTGACGCCGTAGGTCTTGGCCAGCTCGCCGAGCTTGCGGGCGCGCGGCGCGGCGGCGTCGTTCAGCCAGAGGTCGCAGTCGTTGCCCACCCGGGCGGCGAGGTGGAAGGCCTTGCCGCCGGGCGCGGACGCCACGTCCAGAATGCTGTCCCCGGGGCGCGGGTCGAGTGCCACCGGGGGAATGAGGCTGGACGCGTTCTGCAGATAGACGCGGCCTTCGTGGGCGAGTTCGAGAATGTCCTCGAATCCGTCGCTCTCGGGCCACAGGAAAGTGTGGTCGCACCATTCGACGGGAAATGCGCTGGGCGCCTTCTCGCGGACTATGTCGAGGGTTTCCCGGTATTTCGCCTCGTCGAGGAGGCGGTTGACCCGGATCGACGTCGGGCGGGCGCCCCGGAACACGTCCTTGACCTGGTTCGGGCGGATCCGGAGCACCTCGGCCATGCGCTGCTCGAACTGGCGGATGGTTCGCGCGTTGGACACGACTGGGCTCCTCTCGCCGTGACCAACGGGGCCGGCGGCTGTGTCTGGGGGCAAGTCCCTACATTTTGGCAGCAAGGGGCCGGGCCGTCCAATAACCGCAGGTGGGCCGACCGGGCACCGCACGGGCCGTGGCACGGCGACGGCCCCCGGGACGGTGTCCAGGGGGCCGACCGGTCGGCCGGCGGCGTCCGGGGCGGTCCGTGGGGACCGTCCGGACGCCGCCGGCCGTGCCGCCGCGCGGTGCGCCGGCGAATGCCTCAGGGCGTTTCGAACGTCAGCAGGACGCGCTTGCGGGTCTCGTCGTGCAGCTCGTCGATCCGCGCCTCGTCGGTGACGTGGAAAAAGGCGTCGTAGGTGTACATCCAGCCCTCGCGGGTGGCCTTCGACTCGCCCCGGCCCGGCACCCGCTGGCCCGCCTGCAGATAACTCTGCTCGAAATCGAATTCGGGCTGCGCGTGCACCCAGTCGAGACCGGTGAATTCCTTGAAGATGCCCGACTCGACCGCGTTGACGAAGACGCCGAGGAGGAAGCCCTCCTTGACCCGCGCGTACTTGCGCGGCAGCGGCTCGCCCATCTGCAGCTTGCGGCCCATCTCCCGGACGTCGGCGTCGAGCCAGGCGATCAGGGTCTTGGCGACGCTGCCGCCGCCGATCCGCGGGTTGATCTCGATGATGGAGACGTTCTCGCCGTCCCACTTGAGCTCGATGTGGACGAAGGTGTCGTCGACCCCGAGCTCGCGCAGCGCCTCCTCGAGGATGTCGCGGATGCGCGCCTCCTCCTCGGCGGAGACGAAGGGGGTGGGGCAGACGTTGGCGGTCTCCAGGCGGAAGCCGTCCTGCTCGGCCCAGAGCAGCTTCTCCTGGA
The DNA here is from genome assembly GCF_040681575.1 of Kitasatospora sp. NPDC051702. NCBI lineage: Bacteria > Bacillati > Actinomycetota > Actinomycetes > Kitasatosporales > Streptomycetaceae > Kitasatospora > Kitasatospora sp. NPDC051702. Next base: position 16,034 of record NZ_JBFAZB010000042.1, on the reverse strand, counting down.
TCAGCAGCGGGACGAGGTCGCCGTTCTGGACGAAGGCCTCGAAGGACAGCTCCCGGCCGGCGCCGATGAAGGACTCCAGGAGGACCTCGTTGCGCGGGTCCCAGACCCGGGTGCCGTCGTCGAACGGACCGTGCGGGTGGTCGGCGCGCAGGCTCTCGAAGGTCTCGGCCAGCTCGTCGTAGGCACGCGCCGGGTCCTTCACGATGTCCACGAAGGCGCTCGCGGTGCCCCAGATCGGCTTGATGACGAACGGCGTGCCGAGGCGCTCGACCGCGGCGGCGACGTTCTCGGGCGTGAGGTCCGCGGCGGCGAACACCTCGGTGTGCAGCGGGAGCTGCTCGGCGAGCACCTCGCGCAGCCGGGGCTTGATGCGGCAGTTGAGCTGCCCCTGGAAGCCGGGGAAGTCCATGCCGAGGCGGCGCGCGGCGCCCAGCTGCACCGGCCAGATCTTGTCGTTGATGATCGAGAACCGGTCGAGCCTGCCCTGGAAGGGGGTGAGGGCCTCCACGACCGCGTCCTCGGAGAAGACGTCGGGGCAGATGACCACCTCGTCGGCGCACTCCTCGTAGACGGAGGCGAACTCCTCGGTGGCGAGGAACAGGACGGGGACGCCGTGCTCGCGCAGACTTCGCGCCCGATTACGCAACTCCGGCCAGAGTTCCATTCCCGGAATGGACACCTCGACGAAATACCCGGTAAGGGACGGGGAGTTGAGTTCATCCGATGCATTCACGCGAGTCAGGCTAACACCGGGCAGCAGGTGCGACAAGGCTCTGCCGGAGCCCAAGTTGTCCGCATACTATTGGGCCTGAACTGTTTCTTTGGGAACATGACAAACTGGACAATCGTGACCCTTGTGGCGATCACGGATTATTTCCCGCGAGTTGCCCCCGGCGCCCGCCGGCCGGTCCGGACGCGGATTTCGATTTCCCGGCGGGGGTTCGACGAAATCCGGAGGGACCTGCGGTACGGTCGGAGGTTGCTTGCGGGTCCTTACCTGCCCTCATAGGATAACGATTCAGGTCATATAAAAATGATGGGTGGTGGGTTGTGACCGAGTCAAAAGCTGCGGGCGCCGACAGCACCGCGGCCATTTCGGCCAGGGGCTTGAAAAAGAGGTTCGGGGACTTCGAGGCGGTCCGGGGCGTCGATTTCACCGTGCCGAGGGGCGAGGCCTTCGGGTTCCTCGGCCCCAACGGCGCCGGGAAGTCCTCGACCATGCGGATGATCTCCTGCATGTCCCCGCGGACCGGGGGCGACCTGAGGGTGCTCGGCATGGACCCCGACACGCACGGCCCGGCGATCCGCTCCCGCATCGGGATCGTGCCGCAGGCCGACAACCTCGACAGCGAGCTGACCGTCCGGCAGAACCTGCAGACGTACGGCCGGTACTTCGGGCTGTCCCGGGCGCACGTGCGGCGCAAGGCCGTCGAGCTGATGGAGTTCGCCCAGCTCTCCGACCGGGCCGACGACGCGGTGGAGCCGCTCTCCGGGGGCATGAAGCGCCGGCTCACCATCGCCCGGGGCCTGGTCAACGACCCCGAGGTGGTCCTGCTCGACGAGCCGACCACCGGACTCGACCCGCAGGCCCGGCACCTGCTCTGGGACCGGCTCTTCCGGCTCAAGCAGAGCGGCGTCACGCTGATCCTCACCACGCACTACATGGACGAGGCCGAGCAGCTCTGCGACCGCCTGGTGGTGATGGACGCGGGCCGGATCGTCGCCGAGGGCTCGCCGGCCGCACTGATCGAGCAGTACTCCACCCGCGAGGTCCTGGAACTGCGGTTCCGGCCCGGCACCCCCGGCCAGTACGTGGGCCAGGTCGACAGCCTGGTGGAGCGGGTCGAGGTGCTCCCCGACCGGCTGCTGCTGTACACGAAGAACGCCGAGGACACCGCGGCCCGGGTGGCCGAACGCGGCGTCGACCCGCTCTCCACCCTGGTGCGGCGCTCCACCCTGGAGGACGTCTTCCTGCGCCTGACCGGCCGAATGCTGGTGGACTGACATGGCCCTCGACACGCACACGCGACAGGAGGCCCGTGCCACCGGCGCGGTGGTCGGGCCCTGGCGGGCGATGGGCCTGCGCATCGAGGGCCAGTGGGCCTGGTACCGGCGCTACTGGCGGGCCAACCTCTACTCCTCCGGGCTCCAGCCGGTGCTCTTCCTCGGGGCGATGGGCCTCGGCTTCGGCTCCCAGGTCAAGGCCGGCTCGATCCCGGACGGCATCACCTACCTGCAGTACATCGCCCCCGCGCTGCTGGTCAGCGGCGTCATCGCGACGGCGGTGAACGAGTCGGGGCACCCCGTCCTGTCCGGCTTCAAGTGGAAGCGGGACTACGTGGCGATCAGCGCGACCCCGATCACGCCGGAGCAGCTCTTCGGCGGACAGCTCCTCTGGATCGTCATCAGGCTGGCGGTCTCGGCGGGGATCTACGGGGTCGCCGCGCTGTTCTTCGGGGCGTGGACCGGGCCCGGCGTCCTGCTCGCGCTGCCGCTCGCGGTGCTCATCGGGGCGGCCTGCGCGGCACCGGTCATGGCGTTCGCCGCCACCACCCGGGGCGAGGGGCACGCCTTCGTCGCGCTGAACCGCTTCGTGGTGCTGCCGATGACGCTGTTCGCCGGCACGTTCTTCCCGGTCGACCGGCTGCCCGCCGTGGTGCAGCCGCTGGTCTGGCTCTCCCCCGTCTGGCACGGCAACGAGCTGGTCCGGGGCGTCACGCTGGACGGCCTCGCGCCGCTGCCCGCACTGGGGCACGCGCTGTTCCTGCTCGCCATGCTGGTCGCCGGCGTGTACGTCGGCCGCCGGCGCTTCCGCCGCAGGCTGGTGATCTGACGTGGAGAAGCAGATGACTCCCGACGCGCCCGCGGCGCCGGCGGCACCGGCCCCGTCGGGGCCCACCGCCGGCCGCATCGCCGCGCAGGCCCGGCACGGCGGCGGCCCGCTGCTGCGGATCCTGCCGGCCGGCAGCTACTCCGGGCTCGCGCACCGCCTGGTGGAGCGCACCGCGCTGGTCTACTCCCGGGCCTGGCTGGTCCTGGTCTCCGGCGTCTTCGAGCCGCTGTTCTACCTGCTGGCCTTCCAGGTCGGCTTCAGCTCGCTGATCGACGGCGTGACCGGGCCGGACGGCCGCCCGATGACCTACGTGGCCTTCGTCGCGCCGGCGCTGCTGGTGTCCTCCGCGATGAACGGTGCGGTCTACGAGACGCTCAGCATCTTCTACAAGCTGCGCTTCGACCGGCTCTACGACATGATGCTGGCCACCCCGATGGGGGCGCTGGACGTCGCCATCGGCGAGATCTCCTGGGCGGTGCTGCGCAGCGGCCTGTACGCCACGGCGTTCCTCGGCGTGATGGCGGCGATGGGCCTGGCGACCTCGCCCTGGGCGCTGATGCTGATCCCCACCGCGCTGCTGATCGCGACGGCGTTCGCGGCCCTGGGCATGGTGTGCGCGACGCTGCTGAGGTCGTCCTCGCAGTTCGACTACATCCACGTCGTGGTGATGCCGATGTTCCTGTTCTCCACGACCTTCTACCCGATGTCGGTGTACCCGCCGGTGCTGCGGTTCCTGGTGGAGCTCTCGCCGCTGTACCACGGCATCGAGCTGGCCCGCGGGTTCTCGGTCGGCGCGCTCGACCCCTCGATGATCGGGCACGCCTGCTACCTCGCGGCGCTCGCCGCGGTGGGCCTGTACGGCGCCTCGCGCCGGATCGGCAAGCTGCTGCTGAGCTGACCGGAGGGCGTACGGCGACGGGGCGGGCGGTCGGGACGAGGAGTCCCGGCCGCCCGCCCCGCGTTTCCCGCGGAAGCGGGCCCGTCGAGCGGGCCGGCCGAACCGGCCCGCTGAACGGGCCGGCTGACCGGGTCGGCTAAATGGTGGGGGCCAATTCGTACCACTTGACCGGCGGCTGGTCGGCCTGCACCGGGAGCAGGAACCGGTGGAGTTCTATGTCGGCCAGGACGTAACGCTGGAAGCCGTCCCGGAAACGGTGCCGGATCGCCTCGGAGCGCTGCTTGTAGTCGTTCTTGGTCAGTAGACGGAGAACGGCCGCCTCCGGCTGGAGCATGAACACGAATTGACCCTCGACCCCGTTCATGTACCGCGAGTGGTCGTGCGGGTAGATCGGCGCGAAGACGCTGATGAAGCATTCCTCGCCCTCGAGGACGAGGAACCACTTCGGGTCGGTGGCGGTTTCCGGGTCCAGTCCGGCCGGGGCGGCGTCCGTGAGATTCCTGTGCAGGAATTCGACGAAGTTCCGGAAGACCTGCTGGAGGTCCTCGAAGGATTCACCGAAAACCCGGGTGGGGAACGCGTACACGTACCCGTCGATGACGTCGTGGTCCTGCACCCGGATGAACTGGCGCAGGGTCGGCAGCGACGCCTTCATGTTGTCCTCGAACGAGAGGGCCTCGTCGTAGGACGGCGGCCCCCAGAGGACCGACTTCTGGGCGAAGGGGCAGAAGGTCTGCATCTGGATGGGACGGATGAGTTCCGTCGTCACCGCGCGCGACGGGTCGAACTCCGTCTCCCGGGACCGGCCGTCCAGGGTGCGGGTGTGCTCCAGGTGCCCGTTCAGGTGGGCCCCCAGGTCGTCGTGCGAGTCGAAGCCGGCGAACGCCGCCCGCAGCACCCCCGGGATCAGGCCGTGCAGGGCGACGACCCGGGGGTCGCTGCCCTGCCGGGCCTCGGAGCGGTAGAACGCCATCGTGTAGTGCACCGGCTCGACCGCCGCGGCCACCAGGGCCGCGACCTGCTCCGGCTCCTGCCGACCGGCGCGCCACAGGGACGCGTCGGTCAGGTCGGCCGGCATCGCGGCGTCGTTGCAGGCCTGCTGCATGGAGACGCCGTAGGCGTTGGCGAGCGCGAGCGCGGCCACCACGATCTCGACCAGGGGCCCCTTGGCCGCGGCCGGGTCGGCGCCCCCGGCGGCGAGCCGCCCGAGCGCGTCGACCTCGGCGGCCAGGTGCGCGTCGGTCGGGAGGGGGGCCCAGTAGTGGCCCCTCTCCTCGACCAGGCGGTGCACCGCGTCCTGGAGCCGGGTCACGTGCAGTTTCACTTCTGGTTCCCCCTTGCTGTGCTGTGCCGTGCGGTGGTGCGTCGCAGCCGGTCAGACCGTGCCGTCGACCGGGGCCTTGCGGACCAGGAACGGGCCGATGGCCAGGTAGTCGATCTCGGTCCCCAGGAAGGTGTTCACCGCGTCGGCCGGGGAGCAGATGATCGGCTCCTGGTCGTTGAACGAGGTGTTGAGGACCATCGGGACCCCGGTCAGGGCCCGGAACTCGCTGATGATGCCGTGGAAGCGCGGGTTCACGTCGGCCCGGACGGCCTGGATGCGGCAGGTGTTGTCGACGTGCAGCACCGCGCCCATCCGGTCGTGCTTGTCGGCCTTCGCCGGGTACGCCATCAGCATGTAGTCGGCGGCGGTGGTCTCCTTGGCGATCTCGAACCACTCCGGCACCTCCTCGCTGAGCACGCTGGGCGCCAGCGGACGGAAGTACTCGCGGTGCTTGACCTTGTGGTTGAGGTCGTCGCGCATCTCGCGGCGGCGCGGGTCGCCGATGATGCTGCGGTTGCCCAGGGCGCGGGGGCCGAGCTCCATCGAGCCCTGGAACAGGCCGATGACGTTGCCCTCGCTGAGCAGCTTGGCGACGTCCTTCTCGAAGTCCGCGGCGCGCACGACCTCCAGGCCCTCGCGGGAGGCGAGCTCGGCCTCGATCTCGGCGTCGGTGTAGGACGGCCCCCAGTAGGCGTGGCGCATCTCGGGGGCGCGCTCCTGGCCGAGCACGTCGTTCCACACGTGCAGGGCGGCGCCGAGCGAGAGGCCGCCGTCGTGCGCGGCGGGCTGCACGTACAGCTCGTCGAACGGGCCCTGCTCGAAGGCGACCTGGTTGGTGACGCAGTTCAGCGCGACGCCGCCGGCCAGGCAGAGCCGGCTCGACCCGGTCAGCGCGTGCAGGTGGCGGGCCATGTGCAGGACCAGCTCGTTGGTCTTCTCCTGCAGCGCGGCCGCGATGTCGTGGTGGACGTCCTGCAGCTCGTCGTCCCGCTCGCGCGGGGCGACGCCGAGGACGGACTCCAGGCCCGAGGTGTCGGCCGACGGCGGGTAGTACAGGATGTCGCTGAACTTCAGCAGGTCCTGGCGCATGTCGAAGCCGCCGTCCTCGGTGGTCCAGGCGAGCCGGTCGAAGGCCGCGGCGAAGCGCTGCGGGTCGCCGTAGGCCGCGAGGCCCATCACCTTGGCCGCGTCGTAGACGCCGAAGCCGAGGAAGACCGAGACCAGCTCCCACAGGTAGCCGATGGAGGCCGGGTAGCGGACGCTCTGCACGCAGTCCAGCTTGGCGCCCTTGCCGTGGTAGAGCCGGGTCGAGTAGGCGTCGTCGCCGAGCGCGTCGACGACCAGCACCGCGGCGTCCTGGAACGCCGACGCGAAGTAGGTGGACGCGCCGTGGGCGGTGTGGTGGGCCACCCAGTGGAACTCGCCGACGAAGCCCAGCTCGGCGAACTTCTTGGGGATGTTGGGCAGCGTGGCGAGGAACAGCGACTGCTTCTCGACGCTGTCCCACGGCGAGGGCAGGCCGCCGTCCAGGACGGCCCGGATCTCGTCGGGGTCGGCCGCGCAGGTCACGTGGTCGACGTCCGCCATGGTGATGCCGGCGCGCTCCAGGCAGAAGCCGATGGCGTTCATCGGGAGCTCGTCCGGGTTGTCGGCGCGGGCCTCCTTGCCGTGCTTGACGCGGTTGAAGCGCTCCTCCTCCGCGGCGGCGACGACCGCGCCGTCCTTGAGGAGACAGGCCGAGGACTCGTGGTAGACCGAGTTGATGCCGAGGATGTACATGTGGGGCTCCCTTGGTGTGGTGTCAGATCAGCGGCTGGTAGGCGAGGTTGGGGAAGTAGTCCTCCCTGGTGCCCTCGCGCCGGACGTCCCAGGTGGCGCAGTGCAGGGAGCCGCCGTACTCGAAAACGTTGCGGAACGGGATGGGGAAGACCTCGAAGCCGAGCTTGTCGAGGAGGTCCTGGAGCGGCTTCTCCTGCTCCTCGCAGATGACCTTGGTCGGCGAGATGCTCAGCACGTTCATCGACAGCCACTTGGACGACTGGCAGTACAGCGGCATCTCGTCGTTGCCGAGCACCGGCTGCGGGACGTCGACCAGCTCCCAGTCGTTGTCCAGGAACATCTTCTCCTCGCCCTCGCGCAGCGGCCGCTCCGGGTTGGTGAGGATCAGGCCCGGGCGCACCGGCACGAAGGTGCAGTCGATGTGCGAGGGGAAGAAGTCGAGCGGGAAGTGCACCGGGTGCACCCGGAAGCCGCGCGGCTCCAGATGTCGCTTGAGCCAGTGGATGCCCGCGCGGTTGGTGGTCATCGACTCCTGGACCAGGATGTCCCGGCCGAAGCGGCTCATGTCGGCCGCGTCGAAGACGACCTCGTCCTGGTTGATGCAGAACTCGAAGGAGTGCATCTCCTCGTGCCGCTTCTCCAGCGGCCAGTCCCAGAACTCCTCGCGGTACATGCCGTCGGCCATCGACGGCTTGGGGGCCGTCGTCCACTCGACGCGGGGGTCGGCGTTCCAGTACTCGTAGACCAGCTTGCGGTAGGGCTGGTACTCGAAGTACCGGGCCCGGCGCGACATGGTGGCCTCGATGATCTCGTTGCCCATGGTGATCATGACGTCGCGCGGGCAGACGGCGCAGTACTGGTTCTCCACCTCGAAGTCCGGGGTGCGGACCGGGGCCGAGAAGTCGTGCAGCTCGGGCCGGCGCACCGTGACGCCCTGGGACTCCAGCAGCGAGGCGAGCCCGGCCAGCTCCTCGTTGGCCAGGTCGACGGCCTCCTTGGACTTGGGGCCGGTGGGGAAGGGGGTGCCGGGGGCGTTGCGGACGGAGGGGCGGCTGCCGGGCTCGGTGGGCTCGAAGTTGGCGTTGTCGGCGGAGCCGACGACCATCTCCTGCAGCGGGTCCCACTCGTTCCAGGAGTTGACAACACTTGAGGTCTGCACGGATCTGCTTCCTATCTCTCGGAGTGTGCGGGCTCTACGCGGTCGGTCAGTCGTACGCCTTGGAGAAGAGGTCGACCACGTACGGGCCGAACTCGACGGCCTCGTAGCGGGGCGGGTTGTCCGCGTCGCAGCAGACGGCGAGCGGCTCGATCAGGGCGTCGTACCGCGGTTCGAAGAAGAAGGGGACCGAGTAGCGGTCCACCGTGCCCGGCAGCGTCACCCGGTGCCAGGTGGCGCGGTACCGGTCGTTGGTCCAACGCTGCATCATCTGGCCGATGTTGACCAGGAAGGTGCCGGGGATGTGCGGTGCGGAGATCCACTGGCCCTCCGGGTTGCGCACCTCCAGGCCGCCGACCTCGTCCTGCTGGAGGACGGCCAGGAACCCGTAGTCGACGTGGGCGCCGAAGCCGTGCTCCACCTCGTCCATCGGGAGCGCCTCGGGGGCGGCCCGGCCGACGGTCTCGTTGTACGGCGGGTAGTGGACCATCCGCAGGTCGCTCAACTCCACGCCGTGGTACGGCGCGAAGTGGTGCTCGTCCAGGCCGAGGCTGAGCGCCATGCCCGCCGCGATCCGCCCGCTCAGCCCGTACAGCTGGTCCCAGGCGCGCATCACGGTGGTGCGGAACTCGGGCAGGGCCGGCGGCCACTGGCCGGGGTCGTCGAGCGGGTGGGCGTCGGCGCTGCGGGCCGCCGCGGCCTTCGCGATGGTGTCGGCGTTCCGGCCGGAGCGGGGCTGCAGGTCCAGGCACTCGTGCCAGTCCGTCTTGCCGCCGGTGACCTCGCCGCCGAGCGGCACGTAGCCGCGGAACTGTTCGGTGATGCCGAGCCGGATCCGCATCTTCTCCTCCAGCGGGAGGGCGAAGAACTTCTGCGCGGCGTCGAACAGTTCACGGCTGTCGGCCTCGGCGATCCCGTGGTCCCTGACGTAGAAGAAGCCGACGTCGAGGCAGGCCGCACCGATCTGCTCCACGGTCTCCCGCAGCGCGGCCGGGTCCGGGTCGGGGGTCACCAGCGGGGCGATGCTGATGACCGGGACCTCCTTGAAGGCCGCTCCGCTGCTGTGTTCGCTCAACGCTCCGCTCCGTTCTCGTTCTGCGCGTCCCCGGCGTCCCGGCCGGGATCGGTCACGTCCATGCGCTCCGGCAGCCCGTCGACCCGCTGCCCCGGGTCGGCCACCAGGGCCCGCAGCAGGGCGACGAAGTGGTCGCCGTGGCCGCGGACGGTGGCCTCGTCGAAGAGGTCCGTGCGGTAGTCGAAGTCGAGCCGCACGCCGCCCTCGTGCTCCAGCCCGTCCAGCCGGAAGTCGACCAGGGCGAACCGGGTCGGCACCGGGCGGTACTCGGCCGTCAGCCCGTCGAACTCCGGGCACGGGGCGGAGCGGTCCATGTTGAAGACCGTGCGCAGCGGCAGCGGGAAGGCGTCCGGGGCCGCGCCCAGCGCCTCGCGCAGCCGGGCGAACGGCACCTCCTGGTGCTCGAAGGAGGCCAGCACCTCCTCCCGGGTGCGGCGGAGGTGGTCGGCGAGCGTCGCACCGGGGGCCAGCGTGCTGCGGACCGGGAGGAAGTGGGCGCAGTAGCCGACCACCGACTCGCTGCCCTTGAAGGCCCGGTTGGCCTGCGGCGTGCCGATCACGACGTCGCCCTGGCCGGTCAGGCGGTGGGTGAGCAGGCCGTACGCGGCGAGGAGGGTCATGAACAGGCTGGCCTTGTGGGCCCGGCCGACCTTCTTCAGCGCCTCGCAGAGCTCGGGCTCCAGGGTCATGGTGATCCGGGCGCCCTGGTGGGTGGGCACCGCGGGGCGCTCGCGGTCGGCGGGCAGCACGGTGTCCGGGAGGCCGTCCGCGAACCGCTCCAGCCAGTACTGCTGGTGCTCGGCGAGCTCGGGGCGGCGGCGCTGCTGCCAGGCCGTGAAGTCGCGGTGCTGGGACGGGCGCGCCAGACCGTGCGGGGTGCCCCGGCGCTCGGCGGTGTACAGCGCCGCGAGCTCCTCGGTCAGGACCGACACCGACCAGCCGTCCGAGACGACGTGGTGGGTGAGCAGCGTCAGCTCGTGCAGGTCGTCGGCGAGCCGGAGCACGGTGATCCGCGCCAGCGGGCCCGCGGCGAGGTCGAAGGGCACGGCCATCGCGGCGTGCCACCAGTCGGCGACCGCCTCGTCGGTGCGGCCGGCGGCGGCCGCGGTGAGGTCGACGACCTCGACCGGCACCACGGTGCCCGGCCGGACCTCGGCCGCCCCGCCCTCGGGGAACACGGTGCGCAGCGCCTCGTGGCGGGCCGTCAGCGTGCTCACCGCGCGGCGCAGCGCGTCGACGTCGAGGGGGCCGCGCAGCCGGATCGACTCGGGGACCGCCCAGGACGGCGCGCCGGCGGCACCGGCCCGCTCCAGGGCGAGCAGCTCGCGCTGCTCCTCGCCGAGCGGTGCGGCGGTGGTCGTGGTGCCGGGGGCGGGCGGCAGGAACTCGCCGTCGCGCATGGCCGCGATCGACTCCTTGACCGCGGTGATGATGCCCTCGATGTCCTCGTCGGTGTGCGCGGTGGACAGGAAGCAGGTCCGGCCCTCCCACAGGTAGATGCCGCGGGTCAGCAGGTGGAAGTGGAAGACCTCGATGTCCAGCGGCTGGTAGGCGTAGCTGGCGTTGCCCTTCCAGGCGAACCGGAAGACCGAGGCGAAGTGCAGCACCCGGATGGGCACCTCCCCGGCCTCGAAGAAGGCGTTCAGGGTTTCGGCCAGGTAGGTCGTGCGGGCGCTCAGCCGCTCCTGCAGCGCCGGGCCCTGCTCGCGCAGGTGCAGCAGGATCGCCCGGGTGCTGGCCATGGCCAGCGGGTGCATCTCGAAGGTGGAGCCGATGTAGGTCTTCTCGCTGTCCGGGTCGGGGCCCGGGCCGTCGGCCCACACGCCGCCGTCGACCTGGTCCAGGAACTCGGCCCGGCCCGCGACCACGCTGACCGGGAGACCGCCGCCGACGACCTTGCCGTAGGCCGCGAGGTCGGCCCGGACCCCGAAGTGGGCCTGTGCGCCGCCGGGGTGCACCCGGAAGCCGGTGATCACCTCGTCGAAGATCAGCGGAACGCCGAGGCGGGTGGTCAGGGCGCGCAGCTCCCGGAGGAACTCGGCCGGCTGCAGGGTGGGGTTGCGGCTCTGCACCGGCTCCACCAGCACACCGGCCAGCTCGTCGGCGTGCTCCTCGATGGCCTTGAGGGAGGAGGCGGCGCCGTAGGTGAGGATGAGCGGGTCCTGGGCGGCCTGCGGGGAGATCCCGGGGGCCATCGGCACCGAGTGCGAGGGGTCGTTCAGCACGTCCGGCAGGGCGAGCACCCGGTCGTCCTGCCCGTGGTACGAGCCGGAGAACATCACGAACCGGGACCGGCCGGTCTTGGCCTGCGCCATCCGCAGCGCGCCGCGCACCGCGTCGGTGCCGGTCACCGCGAAGAACAGCCGCTCCATGCCGGTCATCTCGCAGATCAGCTGCGCGACCTCGTCGGAGAGCGCCGAGATGGGGCCGGTCTGCAGGGCGAGCTCCAGCTGGGCGGCGACCGCCCCGGTGACGAACTCCGGGTCGTGCCCGCAGAGCAGGACGCCTACGCCCATGGCGACGTCGATGTACTCGTTGCCGTCGACGTCCCAGAAGTGGGCGCCGCTGGCCCGCTCGCCGATGACCGGGTAGGAGACCGACCGGGTCTCCGGGCGCACCGAGCGCATCCGGGTGTCGGCGCGCAGCGCGCGGTAGTCGACGGCCCGGGCCAGCGAGCCGGCCGTGCGCTTCTTGTAGGTCTCCAGCAGGTCGTCGAGGTGCTGCTGCTGGCGGGCGGTCAGCTCGCGGGGCGGGGCGCCGGCGGAGGCCGGGCGCTTCGCGGCGGGCGCGGCGGGGCGCACGGCGGGCAGGGCCGGACGGGCGGTGGGCACCGGCGCGGCCGGGGTGACGGCCGCGGCGGCCGGGGCGGCGCCGTGCTGGGCGAGGACCTCCAGCTGCCGGGACATCACCTCCAGCTGGGCGGCCATCAGCGCGCCGATCGAGCCCTGGTCGCCGACGGCGCCCTGGACGGTGAGCGGCCGGGCGGCCGGAGCGGTCACCGGGGCGGCCTGGGCCTCCACGGGTGCCGGGACGGCGACGGCGGCCGGGGCCGGCCGGTCGCCGGGCACCGGGTGCCCGGCCGGGAGCTCGGCGTCCAGGTGGGCGGCGAGGGCCTCCGGGGTGTCCAGGTCGTCGAAGAGCCGCCCGACGGTCAGCGTGATGCCGTACAGGTCGGTGACGTCCTGGATGATCCGCACCATCAGCAGCGAGTCGGCGCCGAGGTCGACCAGGCTGGCCCCGGGCTCGACGTCCTGCAGGGCCAACTCCAGGCCCGCGCCGACCCGCTCCCGCAGGTCGGCCAGGATCAGCTCCCGCCGCCCGGCCGCGGTGGCCGCGGTGGCCGGGGCGGCCTGGGCGGGGACCTGCGCCAGGGGGGTGGTGTGCTGGGGCACGGTGGTTTCTTCTCTCTGCGTGAACCAGTGGGGGCTGCGCTGGAAGGGGTAGGTCGGGGCCGGGACCCGCCTGCGGGCGTACTCCGCGTCGAAGGCGGCCCAGTCGACGTCCACCCCGGCGGTGTGCAGTTCGGCGACGCTGTGCAGCAGCTGCTTCCAGTCGTCGCGGCCCTCCCACAGGGAGGACAGCCAGCGCACCGCGGGGCCGGTCCAGCTCTGCCGGCCGAGCAGTTGGAGCACCGGCTGCGGGCCGATCTCCAGCACCGCGCCGCACTCCTCGCCGGCGAGCACCGCCATGCCGTCGGAGAACCGGACCGGCTCGCGCATGTGGCGGCGCCAGTAGGCGGCGTCCACCGCGTCGATCGGCGTCCCGGTGACGTTGGAGATCATCCGGATCCGGGGGGCGGTGTAGGCGACGGTGGCGGCCAGCGCCTCGAACTCGGCCAGCGCGGGCTCGATCATCGGCGAGTGCGGGGCGTGCGGGATCCGCAGCGGCCGCCCGTCCAGGCCGCGCTCCTTGAGCTCGGCCAGCGCCCGGGAGACGTCGTCGGCGACCCCGGCGATCAGGGTCTCGCGGGGGCCGTTCATCCCCGCCGTGCTCACCCGGCCGGCGAGCCCCGCGAGGACCGGCGCGACCTCCTCGGGCGAGGCGAAGACGGCGGCGGTCGCCCCGCCGGTGGTGGTGGCCTCGATCAGCCGGGCCCGGCCGGCGACCAGCCGCAGGCCGTCCTCCAGCGAGAAGAAGCCCGCGACGCAGGCGGCCGCGTACTCGCCGGTGCTGTGCCCGAGGACCACCCGGGGCTCGACGCCCCAGGAGCGCCACAGCTCGGCCAGGGCGTACTCCAGCGCGAAGATGGCCGGCTGGGCGTGCGAGGTCCGGTCGAGCAGTCCCGCGCCCGGGCCGTCCGGGGCCGGGTACAGCACGTCGAGCAGCGGGGCGTCCAGCAGGCCCTGCTCGCGCAGGATCGCGTCGCAGCGCTCCAGGGTCCGGCGGAAGCCGGGGTGGGTCTCGAACAGCTTCCGGCCCATGCCGGGGTACTGGGAGCCCTGGCCGGTGAAGAGGAAGGCGACGGCGGGCCGGCCGGTGGCGTGCCCGACCGAGACCCGGGCGCGGCGGCCCTCGGCGAACGCGGACAGCAGCTCGGCGGCGGCGGTGCCGTCGGCGGCGGACAGCGCGAGCCGGTGGGCGAAGGCCGTCCGACCGGTGCCCGCGGTGAACGCGGTGTCGGCGAGCTCCGCCGCGGACCGGCCGCGCAGCGACGCGGCGTAGCGGCCGGCGAGCTCGCGCAGCGCCTCGGGGCTGCGGGCGGACAGCGGCAGCACGTGGTGCGGCCGGTCCGGGGCGCCCGTGGTCTCCGGGGTGTCCGGGTTGTCCGTGGCTCCGGGGGTGTCCGAGCCGGTCGGCGCGGCCTCCAGGACGATGTGGGCGTTGGTGCCGCTGAAGCCGAAGGAGCTGACGCCGGCCGCCCGGGTGCCCTCGGGCCAGGCCCGGACCTCGGTCGGCACCTCGACGGGCAGCCGGTCCCACGCGATGTGCGGGCTGGGCCGGTCGAAGTTGAGGTTCGGCGGGACCTCGCCGTGCCGCAGCACCTGCACGGCCTTGATCAGGCCGGCCACGCCGGCGGCGGCCTCCAGGTGCCCGATGTTGGTCTTGGCGGCGCCGATCAGCAGCGGACCGGCCGTACCGCGGTCCCGGAAGACCGTGCCGAGGGCGTCCACCTCGATCGGGTCGCCGAGCTGGGTGCCGGTGCCGTGCGCCTCGACGTAGCCGACCTCGTGCGGCGCGAGCCCGGCGTCCGCCAGCGCCTGCCGGATGACCTCCTGCTGGGCCGTCCCGCTGGGCGCGGTCAGGCCGTTGGTGCGGCCGTCCTGGTTGACGGCCGTGCCCCGGATCACCGCGTGGACGGTGTCCCCGTCGGCGAGCGCGTCGTCGAGCCGCTTGAGGACGACCACGCCGCCGCCCTCGCCGCGGGCGTAGCCGTCCGCGCGGGCGTCGAAGGTCTTGCAGCGGCCGTCGGCGGCGAGGGCCGAGCCCTTGCAGAAGGCGATGAAGGCGTCCGGGGACAGCATCAGGCTGACGCCGCCGGCCAGGGCCAGGTCGGACTCGCCGGTGCGCAGGCTCTGCACCGCCAGGTGCACGGCCACCAGCGCCGACGAACAGGCGGTGTCCAGCGCCAGGTTGGGGCCGCGCAGGCCCAGGTGGTAGGAGAGCCGGCCGCTGGCCACGCTCAGCGCGGTGCCGGTGACGTCGTGCATCTCCACCGACTCCGCGCCGCGGACCTGCATCTGCTGCAGGTACTCGGCCTCCGAGATGCCGACGAACACGCCGGTGCGCGAGCCGGTGAGCGAGCGCGGGTCGCGTCCGGAGTCCTCCAGCGCCTCCCAGGCCACCTCCAGCAGCAGCCGCTGCTGCGGGTCGAGGCGCTTGGCCTCGCGCGGCGAGATCCCGAAGAAGGTCGCGTCGAACCCGGCGACGTCGTCGAGGAAGCCGCCCCGGCGGCAGTACATCCGGTCCTCGGCCGCGGGGTCGGGGTCGTAGTGGGCGTCCACGTCCCAGCGGTCGGCGGGGATGTCGCGGATCGCCTCGCCGCCGGAGCGCAGCAGCTCCCAGTAGGCGTCCGGGTCGGGGGCGGAGGGCAGGCGGCAGCCCATGCCGATGACGGCGATCGGCTGGGCCCGGTCGCGCTCCAGCTCCTTGACCCGGGTCTTCAGGGTCCGGATGGCGGTGAGGGCCTTCCGCAGCCTGAGCGCGTCGGGGCTGTCATGTCGGTCGGTCACGGCGTGGTGTCCTCGTCGTCGTTCAGCAGGAGGTCGAGCTCGCGGTCGACGCTGGCGCGCAGGTCGTCCAGCTCGAACTCGTCCGGGGTGTCGGACTCGGGGTCGGATCCGGTGGCGGTCTCCAGGCCGAGCTCCCGGACCAGGTGGGCCTGGAGCTGCTCGACCGTGGGGTGGTTGAAGGCGATGGTGGAACCGAGCACCACGTCCAGGTCGCGCTGCAGGCGGTTGCTGAACTCGACCACCATCAGCGAGTCCATGCCCAGTTCGGAGAAGGCGGTGTGCCCGTCGACCCGGTACCCGGAGGGCAGTTCGAGCAGCGCGGTGAGCTGCTGCTCCAGGTACTGGCGGAGCAGCCCGTCGCGTTCGGCGGCCGGGGCCTGCGCCAGCCGGGTGCGCCACGGTTCGGCCGCGGCGGGCGGGGCCGCGGCGTCGGCCCGCGGCCGGGCCGGGCGGAGCGTGGGCATGACGCCGATCTGGGCGACCGGCGCCCCGAGCAGCGCGGTGAGCGCCGCCAGGCCCTGCTCGACCGGGATCATCGCCACGCCGCTGCGGGTCATCCGGTCCGCCAGGTCCGCGGCCATGCCGACCTCGGCCCAGGGGCCCCAGTTGACGGCGAGTCCGGGCAGTCCGAGGGAGCGGCGGCGGGCCATCAGGCCGTCCAGGTAGGCGTTGGCGGCCGCGTAGTTGCCCTGGCCGCCGTCCTCCAGCAGGGCGGCGACGGAGGAGAAGGCGGTGAAGAAGTCGAGGTGGATGCCGCGTTCGCGGGTGATGCGGTCGAGGGCGTGGGCGCCGTCGACCT
>NZ_JBFAZB010000041.1:0-93226 GCF_040681575.1 Kitasatospora sp. NPDC051702 | reverse complement strand
TCCGACAGCAGGCCGTCCACGCCCTCCCGGTCGGTGGTGTGGTCGTCCGCGAACCGACGGTCACCCGTCGCGTCCGGCACGTGCTTCACGCAGACGACGATCCTCAAGCTCATGAGCGGTTCTCCTGTCACGGGTGCACTGGATCCATGCCTCAGGTGATGCCGAGGGTACTGAGTGCCAATTCCGGCCCGGCCGCGCCCTGCGCGCCGCAAGCGCCACCTGGACCGGCATGCCGTGTCGGCTCTCTTCGACTGGCGTCAGAGGCTCCACCGAGAGAATACGGCACTCAGTACCCCTGGTAAAGGAACTCAGTACCCTTCCTGGTGGCCGGGCGGCCTGGTCGTGCCGGTACGACCCCCCAGGGCGACGGCCGCCTCGCCGGTGTGGACGCGGAAGGTGAGCGACTCCTGGAGGTAGAGCCGCACCGTGTCGGCGTCGTGCGCGAGGTAGCCGACCGAGACGTCCTGGCCAAGGAAGAGCTCGAAGTCGCCGCCCCGGGTGGAGAGCAGGAAGGCGCCCTCGATGGCCGGGGCCCAGATGATGTCGCCGTCGAGGAGCCGGGCGAGGTGGTTGTGGACGGGGTAGCCGTGGTCGCTCGTCTCGTTGACGGCGGTGAAGGCGTCCGCGCCGAGCAGCAGCGAGTAGGGCCCGCCGACGCCGGCAAGCCGCAGGGCGGTGAGGGCCCGGCTCACCGCCTCGGGGTACTCCCGGACGTCGTCGGGCAGCGGCACCCGGGCGTTGGTCGAGGCGTCCCGGATACCCTCGATCGCGGCGGCGCGGTAGCCCTCGAAGACGGCGCGGTCCTCGGCCAGCGCGATGGTGCGGGCGGCGTCCTTCACGGGCTGCCAGTCGGAGTCGCGGGCGCCGCGCTCGACGTCGTCGACCGCCTCGCGCCGGACGGTGAAGGGGACGCGCAGCTCGACGACGGGCTGCGCGGCGCGGGCGCGGGCCTCGACGCCGTCGGCGGGCGGCTCGACACCGGTCAGGTGGCCGGTGCCGACGGCGGCGAGGGTGGCGCCCTCGGGGCCGTGCAGGTCGACCACGCGCCGCCCGGCGACGTGCAGCCTGAAGGTCTGGCGGGCCTCCTCCTCGATCTCCGCCCACGCGGCGGCGGAGACGGGGGCGAGGTCGCGGTGCAGGTTGTCCATGGTGCGGGGTCCTTGTCGGGTGGGCCGGCTCAGCCGGTGCCGCGCAGGCTGCCGATGCCGAGCGAGCCGTCCGCGCGGGGCGCGGCCGGGGTGCCCGGCGCCGGCGGTGCGGGCGGGGTGCCCGGCGCCGGCGGTGCGGGCGGCGGGGAGTCGAGCAGCGCGGCGGTCGGGACGAAGAACAGCGAGCCGGTGACGGCGGTGGAGAAGTCGAGCAGCCGGTCGGTGGTGCCGGGCGGGTTGCCGACGAACATGTTGCGCAGCATCTCCTCGGTCACCCCGGGGTCACGCGCGTAGCCGATGAAGTAGGTGCCGAACTCGCCGCCGCGTTCGAAGGAGCCGAAGGCCATGTTGAAGCGGACGATCTTCCGCTCCTCGCCGTCCGGGCCGGTGACGACGGTCAGCGCCACGTGCGAGTCGGCGGGCTTGACCTCGTCGTCCAGCTCGATGTCGGTGAGCTTGGTGCGGCCGACCGCGCCCTCCTGCTCCTCGACGCTCAGCGCGTTCCACGTGTCCAGCCGGTGCAGGTACTTCTGGACGACGACGTAGCTGCCGCCGGCGAAGTCCCGGTCCTCCGCGCCGACCAGGGCCGCGGTCACGGCGGCCCGGCCCTCGGGGTTCTCGGTGCCGTCCACGAAGCCGAGGAGGTCCCGGTCGTCGAAGTACCGGAAGCCCTGGACCGAGTCGACCACCGTGGCGGCCCCGGCGAGCCGGCCGGTGAGCTGGCCGGCCAGCTCGAAGCAGAGGTCCATCCGTTCGGCCCGCAGGTGCAGCAGGAGGTCCCCGGGGGTGGCCGGGGCCCGGTGCCGGGCGCCGGCCACCTCCTGGAAGGGGTGCAGGGAGGCCGGCCGGGGGCCGGTGAAGAGGCGGTCCCAGAGCCCGGAGCCGATGCCGGTGACGCAGGTCAGACCGCCCTCGGGGGCGCGGAAGCCGACGGCGCGGCGCAGCCCGGCGAGGTCGGGCAGCAGTGCACGGACGGCGTCCTCGCCGCCGGGCTCGACGGTGAGGACCAGGAAGACGGCCGCGCTGGTCAGCGGGGAGAGCACGGCTTGCGGTTCGGCCTGCATGGTCGGCTCGCCCCTCCTCACCGCGCCCGGAGGGCGCCCCGCTCGGCGCGGTGGTCGCCGCGGCGCGCCGGGCGGCCGGAGCGGGACGGGGCGCCGGGAGCGGGACGGACCAGCGGAGATCTGATCATGCGTACGATTACACCGCAGAGCGGACGTTTCGGCACGGGAGCGGGCGCCCGAACGGAGCACCGGGCGGCGCGACGGAGGTCCGGCGGGCAGGGCGGCCGCCGCCCCGGACGTGCGGCAGGGGCGGGCGCCGTCGCGCACCCGCCACTGCCACTGCCACTGCCACGCCGACGGCTCAGGCCCGCAGCGCCGCCAGCTGCTCGGCGAACGGCACCACCTGGTCCGGCAGGGTCGGCGCCGCCGGGCCGCGGCCGGCCAGCAGCGCGGCCAGCTCGCCCGCCGCCCGGTCGATCCGGCCCGGGAGGCCCTCGGTGAGCCCGTCCCCGCCGGCACCCCAGTCGTCGGTGGCCGCGTAGACGGCGGTCGGCACCACCACCGCCCGCAGGTAGGCGAAGAGCGGCCGGACGGCGTGCTCCAGGGCGAGCGAGTGCCGGGGCGTGCCGCCGGTGGCGGCGATCAGCACCGGCTTGCCGGCGAGCGCGTCGTGGTCGATCACGTCGAAGAAGGACTTGAACAGACCGCTGTAGGAGGCGGTGAAGACCGGCGTCACCGCGATCACGGCGTCCGCCTCCGTCACCGCCCCGACCGCAGCCCGCAGCGCCGCACCGGGGAAGCCGGTGACCAGGTTGTTGGCGATCTCGACCGCCAGGTCGCGCAGTTCGACCACCGTCACGTCGGCCGCGGCGCCCTCCGGCAGCCCCGCCCGCGCGGCCAGCTGCCGGTCCGTCGACCCGGCGAGCCGGTCGGCCAGCAGTCTGGTCGAGGACGGCTTGCTCAGCCCGGCACTCACCACCACCAGCTTGAACGCGTTCACTCGGCCACCTCCACGGCTTCCTCGTCCCGGGCCGCCACCCGGGCGGCGTGCGTCGGCCCGTCCGGCACCCCGGCCGGGCGGCCCTTGGCGAACTCCTCGCGCAGCACCGGCACGACCTCCTCGCCGAGCAGGTCCAGCTGCTCCAGGACGGTCTTCAGCGGCAGGCCGGCGTGGTCCATCAGGAACAGCTGGCGCTGGTAGTCGCCGAAGGTCTCGCGGAAGGACAGCGTCTTCTCGACGACCTCCTGCGGGCTGCCGACGGTCAGCGGGGTCTGCTCGGTGAACTCTTCCAGCGAGGGCCCGTGCCCGTACACCGGCGCGTTGTCGAAGTACGGACGGAACTCCCGCACCGCGTCCTGCGAGTTGCGGCGCATGAACACCTGGCCGCCGAGGCCGACGTACGCCTGCTCCGGCGTGCCGTGGCCGTAGTGGGCGTAGCGCTCGCGGTAGAGGCCGACCAGCTTCCGGAAGTGCTCCTTGGGCCAGAAGATGTTGTTCGCGAAGAAGCCGTCCCCGTAGTAGGCGGCCTGTTCGGCGATCTCCGGGCTGCGGATCGAGCCGTGCCAGACGAACGGCGGGACGCCGTCCAGCGGGCGCGGGGTGGCGGTGAAGGACTGCAGCGGGGTGCGGAAGCGACCCTCCCAGTCCACCACGTCCTCGCGCCAGAGCTGGTGCAGCAGTGCGTAGTTCTCGATCGCGAGCGGGATGCCCTGGCGGATGTCCTGGCCGAACCACGGGTAGACCGGGCCGGTGTTGCCGCGGCCCATCATGAGGTCCACCCGGCCGTCGGCCAGGTGCTGGAGCATCGCGTAGTCCTCGGCGATCTTCACCGGGTCGTTGGTGGTGATCAGGGTGGTCGAGGTGGAGAGGATGATGCGCTCGGTCTGCGCGGCGACGTAGCCGAGCATCGTCGTCGGCGAGGACGGGACGAACGGCGGGTTGTGGTGCTCGCCCGTCGCGAAGACGTCGAGGCCGACCTCCTCGGCCTTGCGCGCGATGGCCACCATGGCCTTGATCCGCTCGTGCTCGCTCGGGGTGCGTCCGGTGGTCGGGTCGGGGGTGACGTCGCCGACGGTGAAGATTCCGAACTGCATGCTGCTCACCACACTCCAGGTCGGCCCGGGCCTGCGGGCCCGGGCTCCGTGGCCCTCCCGGGCCAGATCGTCAAACTTTCAACCACCTTAGCACCGGGGTGCGCCCCACTATTCCCACCGGGCGCCCCCGCCCCGGACGCACCGCTCCCCCGCCGGCCGCCGGCCCCGCGGGATCCACGGGACCCGCCCACAATTGAGGGAGGAGCTCCGGAAGGGCGGCGAACCGATGGCGGCGTACATCGCGGTGAGCGCGCTGAGCCACGAGGGCCTGGTGCGGGAACACAACGAGGACAGCCTCACGGTCGGCCCGTGGACGCTCTGCGCCACCGTGACCGGCAACCCGCAGACCCTGCTGTTCCCGCTCGGCCCGCCCTGCGTGGTCGCCGTCGCCGACGGGCTCGGCGGCCACCCCGGCGGCGAGGTCGCCAGCTCCCTGGTCGCCCGCCGGCTGGCCGCCGACGGCGCCGGACTGACCGACGAGGAGGCCGTCCGGGAGGAGCTCCAGGACTGCAACCGCGCGGTCTACGCGGCCGCCGGCGGCGACCCCGGGCTCGCCGCCATGGGCACCACGGTGGCCGGCCTCGTCCTGCTGCCCGACCAGGCCCTGGCCTTCAACGTCGGCGACAGCCGGGTCTACCGGATCACCGCGGACGGCCTGCACCGGGTGAGCGTCGACGACAGCCCCCCGCTGCCGCCCGGCCGGCGCACCACCTCCGTGGTCACCCAGACCCTGGGCGGCTCGCTCGGACTGACCTTCGTCGAGCCGCACCTGCGCACCGAGCCGCTGGCCACCGGCGACCGCTACCTGGTGTGCAGCGACGGACTGACCGACCCGGTGCCGGAGGAGGAGCTCGCGGACCTGCTGGCCCGCTCCTCGGGCGGCTCGGAGCGCGCCGACGGGAAGGCCGCCTTCGACCTGTGGAAGGCGGCCGTCGAGGCGGGCGGGCCGGACAACATCACCCTGGCGCTGGTCCGGATCGGCGAGTAGGCGCCCCGCGGGGGAAGCGGACCGCAGGACGGGGAAGCGGACCCGCCCCGGCGGGGCGCCGAAGCGCTCCCGCCGGGGCGGTCACCTGTCCGTGATCGGTCGCTCCGGGGCGCCGTCAGAGTTCGCTCGTGACGCTCACCCCGCCGAAGCCCTGCTGGGCGTAGAGGCTGAAGTAGACGTAGCCGGCCGGCGGATCGGTGACGGTGAGGGTCTCCGCGTTGTCCGGCCCCGCCGAGCGGGTGGCGTAGGCGTTGGTGTACGCCCAGCCGCTCGGGTTGTAGTAGAGGTCGCCGTTGCCGGTGCCGCCGCTGGTGGTGATCCTCACCTGCTTGGTGCCGGCCGGCACCAGCAGGTAGAAGTGCGCGTAGTTGCCGGTGGTGGCCGCGATGTTGCTGCGCGCGCAGTTGGCGTCCAGCTTGCGGACGTCGGTGCCCGCGCACTCCGGCAGCTGCGGCTGGGTGGGCGTGCCGCCGGCGCAGGCGCCGCTGGCGCACCTGGTCAGCCAGGCGTCGAAGTCGGCGTCGTACCGGGTGCCGATGGTGGTCTTGAGCAGGGTCCGGGCTCCGGCCCAGTCGCCCGTGCGGTACTCGGCGAGTACGGCGTCGAGGTCGGAGCGGTGCTGCTCCAGCATGTAGCGGACGGCGAGGTAGCCCCAGCGGTAGACCCGGTCCTGGTCACCGTAGCCGGTGTCGAAGAGGTCGCTCAGCTTGTAGGTGTGCCGGGCGGCCGCCGCGATGGCACCGTCGTTGACGACCTTGCGGTACGCGTAGGACACGTACTCCGCGAAGCCCTCGACCCACCAGACGGTCGGGGTCGACATCCCGGCGTCGAAGTCGCCGTACATGTCGAACCGGCCGTCGAGGAAGTGCGTGTACTCGTGGTTGAGGTTCCAGATCTCGAACGAGGGGCGGGCCCACTCGGCCTCGTAGGCGACGAACCGCGGCTGGTTGCCGGCCTTGGCCGGGTCGCCCTCCAGGTACATGCCGCCGTTGTTGGTGTTGATCGCGTAGATGACGGCGGCCAGCACCTGGTAGTCGAAGGAGGAGTGGAAGACCACGACCTCGATCGTCCGGTTGTTGTCGTCCCGGACCGGGCCGTTGTCGCGCGCGACGGTGTGGAAGAAGGCGTCCTGGCCGGTCAGGCTGGTGCAGGCGGTGCCGAGTTGAGTGGTGTCCAACGCCTGGGCGAGGATCGTGATGCTCGGGCTGCAGGTGTACGAGACCGGCAGGTTGGCGGCCTTGAAGCGGGCCGCGTCGTCGCAGGTGCCGTAGGAGGCGCAGTTGGCGGTGTCGTAGAAGCGGACCGCGAGGGCGACGGCCGCCCGCTGGTAGCGGGTGCGGTCGGCCGGGGAGGACTGCGCGGCCAGCGTCTGCGCCCACGGGCGGATCCTGGGCACGAAGGACTGGTACTGCATGAAGCGGGTCATCTCGGTGACCGCGTTGAAGACCAGGTTGCCGTAGGAGCCGCCGAGCTGGTCGTTGTTGCGCACGGCGAAGGTGTACAGGGCGTCCAGCACGCTCGGGTCGGCCTGTACGGCGGGCAGGAAGTCCGCTTCCTGGTGGCCGCGGAAGAGCGCGGTGAACACCGGGTTCAGCGCGTACGCCATGTTGGCCGGGTTCCAGGTGGCACTGTCGTAGGCGGCGAGCAGCTGCTTCACGACGGGCAGGTAGCGGGCGCTGTCCTGGGCGCTGTCGATCAGCGTGGTCGCCCGGCCGAGCGGGCCCGAGTTGTCGTAACTGACGTCCCGGGAGTGGGGGTTGGCGAAGAACGCGTCCAGCGCGGAGCGGGTCGCCGTCTTCAGGGCGGCGCCGTACGGGCCCACCACGTCCGCGTTGTAGAACTGCACGAAGTAGCCGGCCTGCAGGTAGTACATCAGCTGCGTGATCGACGAGTCGTTGGTACCCCGGTAGCCGCCGGCGGCGTCGCGCACCGCGTAGGCCACGGTGACCATCTGGGACTCACGGAAGGCCGCCGCCGCGTCGCCGCGGCCGATCTGGAACAGGCTGCTGATGCAGTCCAGGTCCACGGACTTGATCTGCTGCACGAGGGCGCCACCGGTGCGGCCGGTGAAGTCGCCGACGTTGCAGGCCGCCGCGGCGCCGGCACCGGCCGCGCCGGAGCCGAGGGCCTTGGCGGCGGACCGCCCGGACGCCGCCGGATCCGCCGACTCCAGGGCCAGCGGGGCGGGTTGGCGGGGCGGGAGGGCGCTACGGCCGTCCGCCGCCTCCGCGGCGGCCTGCGCCGGGGAGGCGCCGATCGCGGGCGGCGGGGCCGGCGCGGTCGGCGCGGGACGGGTCGCGGTGGCGTCGCCGGGGCTCGGGGCGGCGGCGGGGGCGGCCTGGCTGCGCGGGGCGAACAGGCCGACCGTCAGGAGCAGGGTCAGGGCGAGCGTCAACAGTCTTGCCAGCTGCGGGAGTCGCAACGGGCGTGGGGTACTCACGTGGGGGCCTCCGGGCCGTCGTCGGCCGCGCTGGGGGTGCGGCCGGTGTGGGGGCGAGGACCGTTGGCGGCGGCTCCGCGTGGGGGCGGCTCCGCCGTGCACACGGTGGGGAGTGTGACATGTACCATGGCACACATCACATGACGTTGAACAGCCCCTGAGCCGAGATCGGTTCGAACGGGAACGGGACGACGACGAGGCCGTGGTGACGGTTCGTCACCACGGCCTCGTCGCGGACCCTCCGGGCGCCACGGTCCACGGACCCGCTCCGCCCCGCCGGCGGTCCGGGGCGCTACTTGCGCAGCAGCAGGATCGCGCCAGCCGTCACCAGGCCGACCAGGACGGCGGCCGCCCCGTAGGCCAGCCGGTGCGCGCGCAGCACCGGCAGGAAGCGGTCCACGGCGTACCGGCCCGGGCCGGTCAGCGCGAGCGCCGCGGCACCCGCGGTCAGCAGCAGCTCGTACTCGCTGCCCTTCGGGGCGAAGAAGCCGCCGCCCCAGGTGACGGCGATCGCGTTGACCATCGTCCCGACGATCGCGGCACCCGCCAGCGGCGTCAACAGGCCGACGGCGAGCGCGAGTCCGCCGAGCGTCTCGGTGAGGCCGGCGACCACGGCCATGGTGTCGCCCGCCGGGTAGCCGCTCATGGTGAAGAACTGACCGGTGCCGTCGATCCCCCCGCCGCCGAACCAGCCGAACAGCTTCTGGCTGCCGTGCGCGGCCATGGTCAGGCCGAGGACCAGGCGCAGGAGCAGGAGTCCGGCGTCGTAGGCGTGCGGCGAGGTCGCCGCGGGACCGGGGGTCGCCCGGCCCGGGCGGACGGTGGCGGTGGTGGGGGCGGTCGTGCTCGGGCTGCTGCTCGGCATGCGCGTCTCCATCGATCGGGGTCGGTCGTAGGGGTGTGGCGGTGCAGCACGGGCGGGGCCGTCGCCCCGCAGCTGTTGTTCAAATTTGAACCGGCCGCTCCTCGACCGTACCTTGGAGTTCGAATTTGAACAACTGACGGTCCGTGAGCGACTCGCGGGCCGGACCCCGCCCGGGGCAGGGTGGAGACATGGCCCAACGCAGGCACCACCGACCGGCCGCGGACCCCGGCACGCCGTACGCCCAGGCCCTCGCGGCCTTCGACGAACGCGTCCGCCTGATCGCCCCCGACCAGTGGGGCGCCCCCACCCCGTGCGCCGACTGGTCCGTCCGCGACCTCGTCAACCACCTCACCGGCGAACAGCTCTGGATCCCCGAACTCCTGATGGGCGCCACCGTCTCCGAGGTCGGCGGGCGCTTCGACGGCGACGTCCTCGGCAGTGACCCCGTCGCCGCCTGGGCCGGTGCCGCCGCGGCCGCCCGGGAGGCCTTCGCCGTCCCCGGCGCCACCGAGCTCACCGTCCACCTGTCCTTCGGCGACGTCTCCGGCCAGTACTACCTCGACCAGCTCACGACCGACCTCGTCATCCACGCCTGGGACCTCGCCGACGGCATCGGTCGGCGCACCCGGCTCCCGGCGGAACTCGTCGACTTCGCCCTCGGCGAGATCACCGGTTACGGGGACCTCTCCGGCAGCGGCCTCTTCGACCCGCCCCTGCCCGCCCCCGACGACGCGGGCCCGCAGACCCGGCTGCTCGCCCTCACCGGGCGACGCGACCACCCCTGACCTGCGGCGACACCCCCGCCCCCGCCCCGTCCGCGCCGCCCCGGGGGAGGATCCGGCGGCCGACGCCGGATACTGGAGGGAGCGGGGGAAGGTTTCCGTTCGAGAGGCGGGCGCGCCATGAGCCGCAGGCCGGACATCCTCGGCGAGTTCACCGCCGACCACCGGGCGGTCACCGAGCTGCTCGACCGGGTCGAGGCCGCACCCGCGGGCGCCGCCGAACGCGCCGACCTGCTGACCCGCCTCACCGACCTGCTGTTCACCCACTGCGCGGCCGAGGAGGAGCACCTCTTCCCCGTCGTGCAGCACGACGTGCCCGAGGGCGGGGCGCTGGTGTTCAGCAGCATCCACGACCACCTCGCGATCGGGCAGTACCTCTCCGACCTGCAGGGCCTGCCCGCCGACGACCCCGGCTTCGACCCCCTGCTGCGCGGACTGGCCGACACCCTCCGCCGGCACCTGGCCGGCGAGGAGAAGCAGCTCTTCCCCGCCGCCCGCAAGGCCCTGCCCGCCGCCGCCCGCGCGGCCCTCGGGGACCGGCTGCGGGCCGAACGCGCGGAGCCCGCCCAGGACCCCACGGACGCCGGGAACGGTACGGGCGGTGCGGGCGTCGGGAACGGTACGGGCGGTGCGGACGCCGGCCCGGCCGGAGAGGCCGCCGGGGCGGCCCCGTGACCGTCAGCCCTTCGGGCTGATCACCGCGAACCGGCCGCCCTCGCGGTCCCGCAGCCGGGCCACCCGCCCGTACGGCGAGTCGAAGGCCGGGCCCAGCGCCGAGCCGCCCAGCTCCTCGGCCCGGGCCACCGCCCGGTCGGTGTCCGGGACGGCGAAGGACACCTCCCAGTGCGGCGGCAGCCCCGCGGGGCCGTCCGTCTGCTCCTTGGCCAGCGCCGCGACGCTGTGCCCCTCCGTCCGCAACACCACCCGGTCGTGCTCCCAGCGGACCTCGAAGCGCTCCGGGTCTCGGCCGTCCCAGCGGAACACCTCGCCGTAGAACAGCGCCGCCGCGAACGGGTCCGGCGTGCGCAGCTCGATCCAGACCGGCGCGCCCGGCAGGTCCAGCCGCCGGGCCCGGCCCGGCGGGCCCTCCCAGATGCCGAACACCGCCCCGGCCGGGTCCGCGGCGAAGGCCACCCGCCCGGCGTCGAAGGCCAGCGGGCCCACCGCGAGGGTCGCCCCGCGCTCACGCACCGCGTCGGCGGCGGCGTCCGCGCTCTCGGTGCCGAAGTAGCTGGTCCACGACACCGGAATGTCCCAGCCGGCGCCCGTGACCCCCAGCCCGGCGACCGCCTCCCCGCCCGTCACCGCGTGCACGTAGGGGCCGAACCGGTCCGGGCCCGGCTCGAACTCCCAGCCGAGCAGGGGACCGTAGAACTCCTTGGCCCCCTCCAGGTCCCGGGCCATCAGGCTCACCCAGCACGGAACGGCCGCCACGCAGCGCACCCTGGCGGTCTCACCGCTGCCCATCCCGGACCTCCTCGCCACCCGGCCGCCGGGCCCCTCCCGACTCCCACGGCCCACCGGCCGCCCGGGACGCCCTCAGCCTAGGCCGCGCGGCCGAGCGCCCCCGGGAAGGCATGGCCGGGTTCAGCGGACCCAGTTCTTCAGCGGCTCGGTGTCCAGCACGATCCCCACCGGCTCGGGCAGCCGGACGGCCTTGCCGAACGGAACCGTGTGGGCGGTCTCGTAGCGCACGCCGTCAGGCTGGCTGTAGACGGTCACCTCGGCGGAGTCCCGGTCGATCAGCAGGTAGACCGGGACACCGGACTCGCCGTAGGCACGGGGCTTCTCTACACGGTCGCGCCGATCGGTGTCGGAATCGTAGGAGGCGACCTCGACGACCATCAGTACGGCGTCGGTCCCGGCCCACTCCCCCTCGCCGACGAACGCGTCCTGATGAGCCAGCGTGCCGTCCGGCCGGGCGTATCCACCATGGGGATGGGGACCCTCGATCCTCAACCCCTGGTCGTGCAGGTGGAGCTCCGGCCGGGCCCGGGTGCAGGTCCGGAACAACCACTGGACGATCCGGCCGTGGTCGCCGTCCGGCACGGGCTTGACCCGCAGCTTCCCGTCGATGAACTCCAGCCGGAGGCGTTCGAGGGTCCGGGCCGCACCACGGGCGAGCTCCTCGAATTCCTCCGGCTGCATCTGCGGACGATCGGAGATCGCGGTCACGGGCCTTCCTCCTCCACTCCGGCGTTCCCCGGGGTCAACGCGCCGAGCGGCGGGCGGTCACGGACCGTCCCGAGTCCGACGACGGTGCACGGCGGCTCGCCCGCGGCCCGGGCGGCGCGGGTGACGGGCACGCCGGGAGCATGTGATGCAGGTCACATCCGGAGCTGAAATTTCCGGGGACGGAATCCCCGTTTGCATCTTCGTAGGCACAAGCGGGGAGAACTTCCCCGGTATCCTGGAGGAGCAGTCGCCGTGACCACCGCAGCCACCGAGCCGGTCCGTCCCGTGGAGACCGTTCGCGCGCCCAAGCTGCGCGCCGACGCGACCCGCAACCGGGAACGGATCGTCCTGGCTGCCCGCGACGCCTTCGTCGAACACGGTGCGGACGTGCCGCTGGACGAGATCGCGAAGCGGGCCGGGGTGGGCAACGCCACGCTGTACCGTAACTTCCCCGACCGCAGGGCACTGATCCGCGAGGTGGCGCTGCTGGTCAAGAACCGCGTCCTGGCCATCGCCGAAACGGCGGCGGCGGACGCGGACGCCCCGGGTGGCGGGGGCCCGTTCGACGCTCTGCAGCGGTTCGCGCACGCGACCGTCGCGGAGAAGGTCGGCGCGCTCTGCCCGGTGTTCACCAGCCACGTGGACCCGTACGACCCGGACCTCACCGAGGCCCGTGAGCGCCTGACGGCCGCCGTGAGCGGCCTGATGGAGCGCGCGCGGGCGGCGGGCGAGCTGCGGCCGGACGCCGAACACGGCGACCTGGTCATCGCGATGAGCCAGCTGACCCGGCCGCTGCCGGGGACGTCCTGCCAGCTGCTCGACGACTTCGTCCACCGGCACCTGCAGCTGTTCCTGGACGGCCTGCGCGCGCCGGCCCGTTCGGTCCTCCCGGGCCGGGCGGCGACCTTCGAGGACTTCCGACCCCCACTGACCGACCACCGGTAGCACCACCGACCGACCCGACCTCCCGCGCCGTCCGGACCGGACCGCCGGGACCGCCCCGGCACGCCCGGGCCCCGACCGACCGCACCCGACCGACCGTCCGGCCGCGACCGCCCCGTGAGGCGGCGAGCCGCACGGTGACCCGACCGTTCCCGCACGCCACGCACCGTGAAGTGAGTACCCCCATGCCTGGAACCGACGCCCGACCGGCGACGCTGCCCGATCCCCGGCGCTGGAAGGCGCTGATATTCATCGGCCTCGCCCAGCTGATGGTCGTCCTCGACGCCACCATCGTGAACATCGCCCTTCCGTCCGCCCAGCGCGACCTGGGCATCTCCGACGGCAACCGCCAGTGGGTGATCACGGCCTACGCGCTGGCCTTCGGCGGCCTGCTGCTGTTCGGCGGCCGGATCGCGGACCTCTGGGGCCGCAAGCGGACCTTCATCGTCGGCCTGACCGGCTTCGCGGTGGCCTCCGCGCTCGGCGGCTTCGCGGCCAACACCGCGATGCTGCTCGGCGCGCGCGCCCTGCAGGGCGTGTTCGGCGCGCTGCTCGCGCCGGCCGCGCTGTCGCTGCTCGCGGTGACCTTCACCGAGGCGAAGGAGCGCGCGAAGGCCTTCGGCATCTACGGGGCGATCGCCGGTGGCGGTGGCGCCATCGGCCTGATCCTCGGCGGCCTGCTGACCGAGTACATGAACTGGCGCTGGACCTTCTTCGTCAACATCCCGTTCGCCATCGTGGCCGCCGCCGGCGCCGTCATGGTGATCCGCGAGCCCGCCGAGGGCCGCAACCGCAACCGTCTGGACGTCCCCGGCGTCCTGCTGGTGACCACCGGCCTGGTCTCCCTGGTGTACGGCTTCACCCGCGCCGAGTCCAGCGGCTGGACGGCCGGCAGCACGCTGGCGCTGTTCGTCGCGGCCGCGGTGCTGCTGACCGCGTTCGTGCTGGTGGAGCGGAAGGTCAAGGCCCCGCTGCTGCCGCTGCGCGTGGTGCTGAACCGCAACCGCGGCGGCGTGTACCTGTCGCTGGGCCTGGCCGTGATCGGCATGTTCGGCCTGTTCCTGTTCCTGACCTACTACCTGCAGATCGTGCTGGGCTACAGCCCGGTGCTGACCGGCGTGGCGTTCCTGCCGATGGTGGCGGGCATGATCACCGGCTCGACCCAGATCGGCGCCCGGCTGATGACCCGCGTCCCGGCGCGCTACCTGATGGCGCCCGGCTTCCTGGTCGCCTCGATGGGCATGCTGCTGCTGACCAACATCGGCCTGGACACCTCCTACCCGGTGCTGATCCTGCCCGGACTGGTCCTGATGGGCCTCGGCATGGGCACCGCGTTCATGCCGGCGATGAGCCTGGCCACCTACGGGGTCCAGCCGCGGGACGCGGGCGTGGCCTCCGCGATGGTCAACACCTCGCAGCAGGTCGGCGGCGCCATCGGCACCGCGCTGCTGAACACCATCGCGGCCAGCGCCACCACCAGCTGGCTGGCCGCCCACGCCGGCGCCGCGGCCGCCTCGCCGCAGGCCGCCAAGGCCGTGCAGTTCGGCGGTATGGTGCACGGCTTCACGACCGCGATCTGGGTGTCCTTCGGGATCCTGGTGGCGGCCGCCGCGATCGCCTTCACCTTCGTCAACGCGGGCCGGCCGTCGCTGGCCCAGGAGTCGGGCGCCGGTGCGGCGAAGGCCGACGAGGTGCCGGTGCTGGTGCACTGACGCCTGCGGGTCCACTCGGGTGCGTACGCGGCCCGTCCGGTGTCTCCACGACGCCGGGCGGGCCGCTCGCCGTTTCCGGGTTCCGGGCGCGTGCGGCCCGCACGCAGCGCCGGGCCGGCCGTCCGGCCCGGGGGGTCCGACCACCGGGCGGTCCGGGACACCCCGGGGTGGAAACGGGGATCACTCCCCGATTATGGTGGCCCCAGCGTGAAACGGGGAACTATCCCCGCTTCCATCGGACTGAGGTGCGTGCACATGACCCGGAATCAGGCCCCAGGGCGGGGGCGACGGGCCGCCGACTGGGCGGACGGCAGGCTGGGGATCCACACCCTGGCCAGGGCGAACCTGCGCAAGGTCTTCCCGGACCACTGGTCCTTCATGCTGGGCGAGATCTGCCTGTACACCTTCCTGATCATCGTCCTGACCGGTGTCTGGCTGACCCTGTTCTTCAAGCCGAGCATGGCCGAGGTGGTCTACCACGGCTCGTACGTCCCGCTGAAGGGCGTGCCGATGTCCGAGGCCTACGCCTCCACGGTCGACATCGGCTTCGAGGTCCGCGGCGGCCTGCTGATCCGGCAGATCCACCACTGGGCCGCGGTGGTCTTCGTGGCGGCCATGTTCGTCCACATGATGCGGGTGTTCTTCACCGGCGCGTTCCGCAAGCCGCGCGAGGTCAACTGGCTCTTCGGCTTCCTGCTGCTCTTCCTCGGCATGCTGGACGGCTTCCTCGGCTACTCGCTCCCCGACGACCTGCTCTCCGGCACCGGCATCCGGTTCATCGAGGGCGTGCTGCTGGCCGTACCGCTGGTCGGCAGCTACCTGCAGATGTTCCTGTTCGGCGGCGAGTTCCCCGGGCACGACGTCGTCCCGCGGTTCTTCTCCGTCCACGTGCTGCTCGTCCCCGGCGTCATGGTCGCGCTGCTGGTCGCCCACCTGATCCTGGTCTTCCACCACAAGCACACCCAGTGGGCGGGGCCCGGCCGGACGGAGCGCAACGTCGTCGGCATGCCGCTGATGCCCGTCTACCTGGCCAAGGCGGGCGGGTTCTTCTTCCTGGTCTTCGGCGTCATCGCCCTGGTGTCGGCCGTCGCCACCATCAACCCGATCTGGGCGTACGGACCGTACCGGCCGGACCAGGTCTCCACCGACGCCCAGCCGGACTGGTACATGGGCTTCGCCGAGGGCCTGATCCGGGTGATGCCCGGCTGGGAGGTCGGGCTCGCGGGCCACACCCTCAACCTGGGCGTGCTGATCCCCTTCGCCCTCTTCCCGGTCGTCCTGGGCGCCGTCGCGGCCTACCCGTTCGTCGAGGCCTGGCTCACCCCCGACGGGCGGGAGCGCCATCTGCTGGACCGGCCGCGCGACGCCCCCGTCCGCACCGCGCTCGGCGCCGCCTGGATCAGCCTGTACCTGGTGATGCTGGCCGGCGGCGGCAACGACCTGATCGCCACCCATCTGCACCTGTCGCTGAACGCCATCACGTACGCCGTGCGGATCGGCGCCCTCGCCGTCCCGGTGGCCGTCTTCGTGATCACCAAGCGCTGGTGCCTCGGCCTGCAGCGGCGCGACCGGGACAAGGTGCTGCACGGGCGTGAGACCGGCGTCGTCCGGCGTCTGCCGCACGGCGAGTACACCGAGGTGCACGCCCCGCTCGCGCCCGCCGAACTGCACCGGCTCACGGCACCCGAGCGGCCGCGCCCCCTCGAACTACCGGCCCGGGTCGACGAGAATGGTGTCGCCCGCCCCGCGGGTGCGCTCACCCGCGTCCGCGCGAGGCTGTCCCGCGGGCTGCACGGCGAGCACGCCCGGATCGCCGGCCCCACCGCCGAGGAGTACCGCGGGATCACCCGGGGCCACGGTCACTGACCGGGCCCGGCCCCCACGCCAGAGGGAGGACGTCGTGCACCACCGGACCGACCAGCTCGCCGACAGCAAGTACCTCCGGCTCACCACCTTCGGCGAGGACGGCAGCCGCCGGGACTCGCAGACCTGGGTCGTGGCCGACGGCACCGCGCTCGGCATCTGGACCCCCGCGCACTCCGGCGAGGCCGAACGGATCCGGCACCACCCCCGGGTGCTGGTCGGCCCCTGCGACGCCCACGGCCGCCCGACCGGGCGCAGCGTCCCGGCCCGGGCCCGGCTCTGCGACGAGGACGCGACCGCCCGCTACCGCACCGAGCTGATCAACAAGTACGGCCTGACGGCGGTGCTCGCGCTGGCCCGCAGCAGGTTCCGGGTCGGGCTGGCCGGGACGGTCGGCATCCGCATCACGCTCAACGAGGTGGAGCGCCGACTGGTCGGGCCGGAGTGGGAGCCGCCGACGGGCTACTGCGTCAACTGAGGCGCGTCCGCCGTCCGCAGCGGGCGCGCCAAGGCCCTCACCCGACCCCCTCCTCCGGCGCCTTCGCCAGGTCGGCGGACTCGCAGGCCTCCTGGCCCGTCCCCGCGTGCACGACCTTGACCGCCCGGCCGGGGCCGCCGGGCACGACCCGCTGCTCGTGCCCGCAGCGCGGACAGATCAGCGGGATGCGCGTGTGGTACGGCTCGCCGGTGTGGTCGCCCTCCGGGTGCCGGCTCACGTCAGCGGGTGGGTCGGGACGGGGCTGACCTCCTGGATCTCGCCGTGGGCCTTGGTGAGGAGCTGCGAGGCCAGGTCGTTGAGCGCCCGCGCCCCCGCGATCTCCTCGCCGACCCGCAGCTGCTCCGGGTCCGAGGGGTGGCGGCTGCTGTAGCCGTGGGCCCGTAGTTCACTGCCGTCGCGGAGCCGGAGCATGGCGGCGGCGGTCGTCCGCGCACCGTCCTCGCGGAACTCCATCTCGATGTGCCAACCGACCAGAGTCTGCATGGCGGATCACCTCCATCGGTTACTCCTCCAGAGTGCGCCGCACCCACCGTGAACACCAGGCCAGCCGATCCGGCATGATCGGCCGATGACGCCGATGACGCCTGCCCCGCACGCCCCGACCACCGCCCCGGACGGCTGCGTGCGCGTCCGGGCCGTGGACCGGGAGCCGGCCCGGTACCGGGAGCCGGCCCGATGACCGGCTTCCTCACCCACCGGGCCCGGGTGCACGACGCCGGGCTCCCGCTCCACCGCCGGCACGGCGCCCTGCGGACCTGCCTGACCTCCTTCGCGCCCTACGGCTACCACGCGACGTACCACCACCTCACGCTCAGCGCCCGGATCCCGCGGCTGCTGGAGGCCGACCCGGACGCGCTGGGGCGGGCCGTGGAGGAGCTCCACGGGGCTCGGGTGCTCTGGCTCGCGCGGGCGGAGCGGTACGCGGCGCAGCGGCGCGCCGAGAAGCGGGCCGGGCGGCGCGGGCAGGCCGAGCCGCCGTGGTGGCGCCGGCCCCGGTGGGGCGCGCCGGACGCGGCCTGGCGGCACGACCCGTTCATCCACCCGCCGCTGGCGCTGCCGGACTTCGTGCGGCGGCAGAACGCGCTGCTGGACGGCGCCGAGCTGCCCGGCTGCCCGGGCTGCGGCGAGGAGGGGCCGCTCCTGGAGCTCTCGACCGGCCACGGCCTCGCCGGGCTCTGCCGGGTCTGCGCGTGGGTGCGGCAGCCGTGTCCGTGCGGCGGCCTGCACAGCTTCGAGCCGGCCCTGCGGGTCGGCAGGAGCGGGATCCGGCAGCGGGAGCACATGACCGGCCAGGGCCTGCCGAACCCGCGCTGGCCTGGTGTCCGGGGTCCGGAGCGGGTCGAGCGGCTGGAGGCGTACGAGGTGCGTCCGTGCTTCGATCCGGCGTGGTGACGGGCCGGCCCCGGGACGCGGTCGCCCCCGCCGCTCGGGCGCGGTCGCCCCCGCCGCTCGGGCGCGGTGCGCCGGGACGGCTCAGGCGCGGTGCGCCGGGACGGCGACCAGCAGGGCGTTGCTGTTCTGGACGCGCACCTCGAAGTGGTCGATGTCCCCCGGCTGGAGCGCCGCACCGCCGCCGGTGCGCAGCTCGGCGGGGCCGCCCGGGTTCCCGTAGGTGCCGGCCGGGACGCTCCAGGTGGTGACCGTCTGCCGCTCGCCGGTGTGCGACACGGCGACCAGACGGCAGGTCAACGGCCCGTGGACGCCGGAGAGTTGCAGACTCACCTGGCTCCCCCAGGGCATCGCGTCCACGCCGACGGTGGCCCGGGCGCCGGTGCCCGGGTCGGTGGCGCTGAACTGCTCGGCGACGGCGACCACGGCCGGCGTGGAACCGGCGGTGAGCACCGCGGCCGTGACGGCGGGGCCGGTGGCCACCAGCACGGCCGCGGCCAGGGCCAGCACCAGCCGCCGCACCCGGCCCCGCCGCCGTCCGGACGCCACCTCGGCGACCAGCCGGTCCAGGAGCTCCGGGCCCGGACGCGGGGCCGGGCCGGCCGGATCGAGGCCGGCCGCCGTCGCCGAGGCGGCGTACTCGGCCAGCAGCGGCTCCACGAAGCCGAGCCGCGCCACCTGCTCGGTGCACTGCGGGCAGGTGGCGAGGTGCCGCTCGAACGCGGCG
The DNA here is from genome assembly GCF_040681575.1 of Kitasatospora sp. NPDC051702. Taxonomy (NCBI): domain Bacteria; kingdom Bacillati; phylum Actinomycetota; class Actinomycetes; order Kitasatosporales; family Streptomycetaceae; genus Kitasatospora; species Kitasatospora sp. NPDC051702. Next base: position 74,598 of record NZ_JBFAZB010000041.1, on the reverse strand, counting down.
CGCTCGGCGGGTTCCAGCAGGTCGAGGACGTACGCGCCGACGTCGACGTGGTCCGGTCCGGCGCCGGGGACGCCGCCGGACCCGCCGGGGGCACCGGGCACGCCGGGGACACCGGGGACCTGCTCCGGGCCGCCGGGCACGGGGTCGGGGCGCTTGGTCACGAGGTCACTCCCCTCTCCTCCAGCGCGAGCCTGAGCGAGCGCAGTGCGTAGAACACCCGCGACCGGACGGTCCCGGCCGGGATGCCGAGTTCGGCGGCCGCCTCGGCTGCGGTGCGGCCCTTCAGATAGGTCTCGACGATGATCTCGCGGTGCGCCGCCGAGAGGTCGCCCAGTGCGTCCGCGACCGTCATCATCCGCAGGGCACGGTCGAGTTCGTCCTCGGCGGGCATCAGTTCCAGTGCCGCCGCGTCCACCTCCCGGGGCCTGGCCCGGGCGCTGCGGTGGCCGTCGATGACGATCCGCCGCGCGACCGTGACCAGCCAGGGCCGCAGCGATCCGGCCCCCGGGTCGAGCCGGTCGATGTTGCGCCAGGCCCGGACCAGCGTCTCCTGGACGACGTCCTCGGCCCGCTGCCGGTCCCCCGCGACGAGGTGGAGGACGAACCCGAAGAGCGGCCCGGCGTGCTCGTGGTAGAGGGCGCGCATCAGCTCCTCGTCCGGCGCCCCCGTACCGCGGGCGGACCTGCCGCCGCCGGGATGCTCCTCGGTCACCACTTCATCGTTGCGCACCCTGGTCTCCCGGTCGAGGGCGGACGGACCGCGGCGGTCGGCTCAGTAGCCGTAGCCGCTGCTCGGTGCACTGGGCTTGGGGCTGGCGGGGGTGGACGGCATCGGGGTGGAGCTCCCGGTGGTGCCCGCCTTGCCGCCGCTCGGGGTCAGCGCGAACCACGCCCCGCCGACGCCCTGGCCCTTGGTGTCGCCGGGCTTGGAGTCCGGCGAGTAGCGGTAGGCCGGCCAGCCGTTCAGGGTGACCTGCTTGGTGCCGTCGTCGCGGGTGACGCTGCCGACCAGCTTGGCGTCGATGCCCTTGAGCATGACGTTGCCGTTGTCCTGCTCCGGCGGCCACAGCGAGGCGCAGTCGCCGTTGCAGGTGGCCTTCGACGGGCTGCTCTGGTCATGGTCGAAGCGGTAGAGGGTGAACCCGGCGCCGTCGGTGACGATCGTGCCGAGCTTCGGGTCGGTGGCGGTCTGCAGGGAGGTGTTCGCCGCCGTGCCCGGCGTGCTCGGTGCCGGGGTGCTCGGTGCCGGGGTGGCCGGTGCGCTCGGGCTCGCGGGCGCGGCGGGTGCGCTGGACCCGGACGACCCGCAACCGGCGACCAGGGCGGCCGCCGCGATGCCGGAGGCGGCCAGCACGGCGGCCCGGCGGGTTCGGCGATTGCTGCGCATGAGGTGCTCCCGCGGTCGGTGGACGGGTGGACACCCTCAAGTACGCGAAGCGGCGCCCGACTGCTCAAACCGGCCCCGGCCGGCGCCGGAATACCCCGTCGGGGGGCGCGGTTGTCGCGAGCACACGGTCTGAACCGCCTCCTCCGGAAGGGAAGGAACCGCGAGATGAGCAGCACGGTCGAGCTGACCAAGGAGAACTTCGACGACATCGTTCCCGGCCCGGAGGGCAAGGACTTCGTCTTCATCGACTTCTGGGCCGGGTGGTGCGGGCCGTGCCGGCAGTTCGCCCCGGTGTACGAGAAGGCGGCCGAGCGCCACTCGGACCTCGTCTTCGCCAAGGTGGACACCGAGGCGCAGCAGGAGCTGGCGTCCGCGTTCGGGATCCAGTCCATCCCGACGCTGGCGATCATCCGCGAGGGCGTGCTGGTCTTCTCGCAGGCCGGTGCGCTGCCCGAGGCGGTGTTCGAGGACCTGATCGGCCAGGCCCGCGGGCTGGACATGGCCGAGGTGAAGCGCAAGGTCGCCGAGGAGCAGGCGGCCGGGGGCCAGGCCTGAGGCCACCCGCGTCGGGGCCCGGGGAGTCCTCTCCCCGGGCCCCGGTGCGTTCCGCGCCGGCGGCGTCCTCCCCGCCGGCGCCGTCCGGATCCGCTCCCCTCCCCCGGGCCCCGTCCCGCCGGTCGTCGCCGGTTGCGGGCCGATCGCCGGGGCGGACCCTAGAGTCGTCGCGACACGGCCCCGCACCACGACGAGGAGTGATCCCCCATGAGCACGTTCGTACTGGTCCCCGGATTCTGGCTGGGCGCCTGGGCCTGGGACGAGGTGGCCGCTCCGCTGCGGGCGGCCGGGCACGCCGTCCACCCGGTCACCCTGCCCGGGGTCGCGGAGCGCGCCGGGGACCGTGAGCCGATCGGGCTGGCGGACCACGTCACCGCGCTGGCCGACCTGCTGGTCCGGGAGGACCTCTGGGAGGTGGTGCTGGTCGCGCACAGCGGCGGCTGCGCCCCGGCGGGCGGGGTGGCGGACCGGATGCCCGAGCGGATCCGCCGGGTGGTCTACCTGGACAGCGGGCCGGTGATCGACGGCGGGTCGCTGTACGACCTCTGGCCGCCGGACTACCGCGAGGCCGCCGACGCCTCGGTGGTGGACGGCCGCCTGCCGATGCCGTCCTGGGAGTTCCTCGCCGCCCACGGCGCCGGCGCGGCCGGTCTGGACGGGGCCGCGCTGGCCCGGATCCGTGAGCGGGCCACCCCGCAGCCGGCCGGGGCCTACCGGGACCGGCTGCGGCTGACCGGCGCGGGGGCGGCGCTGCCGCAGGCCCTGGTGTCCTGCTCGTTCCCGATCGCCCAGGTGCGGGCGATGGTCGCGTCCGGCCACCCCTGGTTCGCCGGGCTGGACGGGCCGAACTGGGAACTGCGCGAACTCCCCACCGGGCACTGGCCGATGTTCTCCCGCCCCGACGACACGGCGGCGCTGCTGGCGGAGCTGGCCCGGCTCTGACCCGGTGCGAGAGCCGCGTCCGGGCGTGCCCGGGCGCGCCGGGGCACTGTCCCGACCGTGCCCCGGCACTGTCCCGACCGTGCCCGGTCCGCGTGTTCGACTGCGCGAACCAGGGCGGACGTCGCAGGATGGGCACGGCGCCGGGCACGCGGCCCGGCGCCGGTCCGGCGGGGCGGCCGGACCCGAGCCGAAGGGACGGGGCATGACCAGCACCGCCGAGGAGTACGACGTCATCGTCCTGGGAGCCGGCCCGACCGGCGAGAACGTTGCCGACCGGGCCGTCGCCGCCGGGCTGCGCACGGTGATCGTGGAGGCCGAACTGGTCGGCGGCGAGTGCTCGTACTGGGCCTGCATGCCGAGCAAGGCGCTGCTGCGCCCGGTGGCCGCGCTGGCCGACGCCCGCGCAGTGGCCGGCTCCCGGGAGGCGGTCGGCGACGGCCGGCTGGACCCGGCCGCGGTGCTGGCCCGGCGGGACTCCTTCACCTCGCACTGGAACGACGACGGCCAGGTCGGCTGGCTGCGGGACACCGGGATCGACCTGGTGCGCGGCCACGGCCGGCTGGCCGGCGTGCGGACCGTCACGGTGGAGGCCGAGGACGGCAGCGAGCGGGTGCTCACCGCCCGGCATGCCGTCGCCGTGTGCACCGGCAGCCGCCCGGTGCTGCCCACCGGGGTGCCCGGGCTGGCGGAGGCCCACCCGTGGACCAACCGGGAGGCGACCGGCTCGCCGTCGGTGCCCGGCCGGTTGGCCGTGGTCGGCGGCGGGGTGGTCGGGGTGGAGATGGCCGCCGCCTGGCGGGCGCTCGGCTCCGAGGTGGTGCTGCTGGTGCGCGGCGCCGGGCTGCTGCCGAAGATGGAGCCCTTCGCGGGCGAGCTGGTCACCGAGGGGCTGCGGGACGCCGGGGTGGACGTCCGCTTCGGGGTGGAGGTCACCGCGCTGGAGCGCACGGGCGGCACCGGGCCGGTGGTGCTGACCCTCACCGGCCGCGGGCCGTCCGGTGACGGGCAGGGCTCCGATGACGGGCAGGGCTCCGGCGACGGCGAGCGGCTGACCGTCGACGAGGTGCTCTACGCGACCGGCCGCGCCCCGCGCACCGCCGACGTCGGGCTGGAGCAGGTGGGGCTGAAGCCGGGCGACTGGCTGGAGGTGGACGACAGCTGCACGGTGCTCGGCGTGGACGGGGAGTGGCTGTACGCCGTGGGGGACGTCAACCACCGGGCGCTGCTCACCCACCAGGGCAAGTACCAGGCCCGGATCGCCGGCGGGGCGATCGCGGCCCGCGCCGAAGGGCGTGCGCTGGACACCGCGCGCTGGGGCGTGCACGCCGCGTCTGCCGACAGCGCGGGAGCGCCGCAGGTGGTGTTCACCCAACCGGAGGTCGCGGCCGTCGGTCTCACCCTCGAGGCGGCCGAGCGGGCCGGGCTGCGGGTCCGGACCGTCGACCACGACCTCGGCGCCGTCGCCGGGGCCTCGCTGTACGGCGACGACTACCGGGGCCGGGCCCGGGTGGTCTTCGACCTCGACCGGCAGGTGCTGGTCGGGGCGTGCCTGGTCGGCCCCGGGGTCGCCGAACTGCTGCACTCGGCGACCGTCGCCGTGGTCGGCGAGGTGCCCATCGACCGGCTCTGGCACGCCGTGCCCGCCTACCCGACGATCAGCGAGGTGTGGCTGCGGCTGCTGGAGGGCTGCCGGGGCTGAGCTCCGGGCCCCCGGCGGCGAGCACCTCCGCAGGACCCGGCGCGGCGAGGTGTGGCCGCCGGTGGACGGCGGGACACTGGCAGTCGGGGGCCGTCCCGGGGGCGTCGCGTCGACCAGGTGGTGTGAGGCATGACCGAGGTGCTGTTGGCCGTCGGAACCGAGAAGGGCCTCTTTCTCGGCCGCAGTCGTGACCGGCTGGACTGGGAGTTCAGCGGGCCGCACTTCCCGATGAACGCGGTCTACGCCGTCTCCGTCGACCGCCGCGCCGGGCGCACCCGGCTGCTGGTCGGCGCCGACAGCAGCCACTGGGGGCCGTCGGTCTGGCGCTCCGACGACCTCGGCGCCACCTGGACCGAGCCGGCGCGGCCGGCGATCCGGTTCCCGGAGTCCACCGGCGCCTCGCTCACCCGGGTCTGGCAGCTCCAGCCGGCCGGTCCGGAGGCGCCCGGCGTCGTCTACGCGGGCACCGAGCCCGCCGCGCTGTTCCGGTCCGAGGACGGCGGCGAGACCTTCGCCCTGGTCGAGTCGCTCTGGGACCACCCGCAGCGCGCCGAGTGGGGCGCCGGCTACGGCGGCCAGGGGCTCCACACCGTCCTCACCGACCCGCGCGACCCGCAGCGGTTGCTGGTCGCCGTCTCCAGCGGCGGCGTCTACCGCAGCAAGGACGGCGGCGACAGCTGGCAGCCCTCCAACACCGGCCTGCGCGCCGAGTTCCTCCCGCCCGGCGGCCAGTACCCGGAGTTCGGCCAGTGCGTGCACAAGATCGCACCGGACCCGGTCCACCCCGACCGCCTCTACCTGCAGAACCACGGCGGCGTCTACCGCAGCGACGACTGGGGCGCGAACTGGCACTCCATCGTCGACGGACTGCCGGCCGAGTTCGGCTTCGCCGTCGCCGCCCACCCGCGCCGGGCCGGCACCGCCTACCTGTTCCCGCTCGGCGGCTCCGACGACCGCGTCCCGCCCGGCCGGCGCTGCCGGATCTTCCGCACCACCGACGGCGGCGACAGCTGGCAGCCGCTCGCCGACGGGCTGCCCGGCGAGGACCACTACGGCGTCGTGCTGCGCGACGCGCTGCGCACCGACGACGCCGAACCGGCCGGGATCTACTTCGGCAACCGGACCGGCGACGTCTACGGCAGCCGCGACGAGGGCGAGAGCTGGTCGCCGCTGCTCGCCCACCTGCCGGACGTGCTCTGCGTCCGGGCCGCGGTGCTCGCCTGACAATCCGTTTGCCCCGCGGCCGCGTCGTCGCCGAGCATGAGCGGCGGACGGACGATCCCGACGAGGGGGCCAGGCGTGACCGAGACGGACCGGGTGACGGGCTGCGACGACGACGGCGTGCCGGTGGTGGACTACCTGCCCGGCGAACGGGAGGGCCGGCCCTGGGCCGACCTGCTGGAGGTGCGGGACGGCGCCGCGGACCCGGTGGGTTTCGTCCGGTCCCGGATGGCCGGGTGGGTGGTCTCCGGCACCCCCGAGTTCGGGCGGGCCCTGCTGGACGACGGCGCGACCGTGCTGCGGCACGCCCACACCCTGGGGCGGGACCTGCGCACCGACCCGCCGCCCGCCGACTGGGCCGCCGCACCCCTGCGGGCGGGCCTGCACGCGGCGCCCTGCGACCGCGCCCCCGAGGAGCTGTTCGAAGCCTGGCGGGCCGCCTTCGCCCCCGGTCACGTCGACCGCTTCGCGGGGGACGACGCCCGGGCGCTGGCCGAACGGCTCGTCCCGCTGCTCGCCGGGAAGGCCATCGGGCCGGTGCTGCCGTCCAGCGTGCTCGCCGTGGACGAGCGGGGCGCGGTGGTCGCCGGGGTGGTGCTCACCGACCGCGACGGCGTGCCGTGGGTCGCCGAGGTGTTCCGCCACCCGGAGCGCGGCTACCGCGGCCTCGGCGCCGACCTGCTGCGCCGGGTGGTCGGCGACGCCGCCGGGCGGGGGCTCCCCGAGGTGCGGCTGGCGGTCACCGACGGCAACCCCGCCCGCCGGGTCTACGAGCGTCTCGGTTTCACCCTGCTGAGCACCGCGCTGACCGTGATCGTGCCGGACGGACGCTGAGGCCTACGGCCGGCGGGCCGGGGCGGGCCCCGGGGTGTGCTGCCGCCCCTAGGGCCGGCGGTCCGGCCCGTGCCCGCCCTCGATCCGCGCCCCGCGCACCACCACCATGGTCAGGCCCACCGCGACCAGCAGCTCGGCCCAGAAGAAGGCCGCGTAGTCCAGCAGCGAGCCGATCGGCGGGCTGCCGGGCGCGGCGTTGCGCATGCCGACCAGGGCGAACAGCGTCGCGGCCATCCAGCCCAGGGCCGGCCAGAGCATCCCGCGCCGCTGCCGGACGATCAGCCAGGCCGCGACCAGCACCGACAGCGCCAGCGCCCACATCGCGGCGATCATGAACCAGGCCAGGATGAAGGTGCTGCGCGAGCGGCTGATCCGTTCCGTCACCCCGACGGCGAAGTCCTCGCTCTCCTGCTCGCCCTGCCGGAAGGCGAAGAACGGGTCGCCCTCCTCGATCCCGATCACCACGGGCACCGGTCTGCCCCCGACGGTCGCCTGGAAGCCGATGGCCGTGTGGTAGCGGTCGAAGGGGTAGTCGGTGATCCGTCCGCCGACCAGGCTGAAGGAGACCAGGCCGGAGGGGATCTGCTGGCCCGCCGGGTACCGGAGCGTGGTCTGCTCCAGCGAGGTGGTCTCCAGCACCACGTCCTGGACCGGGACCAGCGGCCGGTCCGGCACCTGCAGCGCCCCGTGCGGCTCGACCAGGATCTTGGTGGTGAGCGTCTGCGCGGCCGCGTCCACCCGCTGGAGCAGCACGTAGACCTCCAGGACGTCCGGGCCGGTCTCGGAGCTCTCCGGGCCCACCACCTGGACGTGGCCCCGGCTGGAGCGCTCGTCGAAGTAGAGCAGTAGCCCGGCGGCGACCAGCAGGGCGATCACCGCGAGCACCGCGTAGGCGCGCCAGGGCCGCACCCTCGGCCGGGCCGGCGGGGCGACCGCGGCCCGCGCCCGGCCGGGGATCCGGACCCGCGCCCGGCCGGGGATCCGGACCCGCGGCCGGGCCGCCGGGCGCGGGGACCGGACGGCCCGCCGGTGCGGCGAGGCGGTCATCGGCCTGCTCCCACGGTCGGCGGGGGCGCCGGGTCGGCGCCTGTCCCGCCACCCTCCGGCCCGGGCCGCGGGCCCCGCAACCGCAGGGGGCCGATCGAGTCCCGGCGGTGGGCGGCGGCACCGGCGGGCGAGGGACCGGTCGGTGCCGCTGTGTAGGCTCGCGGGCATGGCGAGGGTGACGCGGGACGATGTGGCACGGGTGGCGGGGACGTCCACGGCGGTCGTGAGTTATGTGATCAACGACGGACCGCGGCCGGTGGCGCCGGCGACCCGGGCGCGGGTGCTCGCGGCCGTGGAGGAGCTCGGGTACCGCCCCAACCGGGTCGCCCAGGCGATGGCCCGGCGGCGGACCAACCTGCTCGGGATGGTCGTGCCGGACGCCCGCCAGCCGTTCTTCGCCGGCCTCGCCCACGCGGTCGAGCAGGCCGCCACCGAGCACGGCCGACTGCTGCTGATCGGCAACTCCGACTACGTGGACGAGCGCGAGGCCCACTACATCCGCGCCTTCCTCGGGATGCAGGTGGACGGCCTGATCCTGGTCACCCAGGACCCGGCCACCCCCGGCCTCACCGGCTTCGACGTGGGCGACGGCACGCCCGTCGTCCTGCTGCACCACCGGGCCGAGAGCTCCGGCGGCGTCGCCGTGGTGGCGGACGACGAGGGCGGCGCCCGCGAGGTGGTCCGCCACCTGCTCGGGCACGGGCACGCCGAGGTGCACTGCTTCGGCGGGACGCTCTCGCTCAGCCCGCACGACCCGGTGACGGGGCGGACGGCCGGCTGGGCCGCCGCGCTGGCCGAGGTCGGCCTGACCCCCGCGGGGAGGCTGACGGCGGCGCCGTTCGACCGCGTCCGGGCGCACGCCGAGGCGCTCACCCTGCTGTCCCGGCCCGACCGGCCGTCCGCCGTGTTCTGCGCGACGGACGACCAGGCGATCGGCCTGCTGCGGGCCGCCGACGACCTGGGCATCCGGGTGCCCGAGCAGCTCGCGGTGGCCGGCTTCGACGACATCGCCGAGGCGGTGATCGCCGGGCCCGCGCTGACCACCGTCACCACCGGGCAGGACGAGATGGCCCGCGCGGCCGTGGACCTCGTGCTCGGCGGCGCCGAGGAGCGCTCCACCGGGGCGCGGACGTTCCCGGCCAGGCTGGTGCTGCGGCGCTCCTGCGGCTGCCCGGCCGCGGACGGCGCGTCCCGGGGCTGACGCCGGTCCGACGCCGGTCCGACGCGGGCCCGACACCGGTCTGCCGAGCGTCAGCCGAGCCGGTTCCCGGGTACGCGGACGACAAGTCGCCCGTGTGCCCGGGGAGTTCGCGCCGGGGGGCGCTCCGGGTCAGCCGTCGACCAGCTCGTCCGCGATCAGGTCCATCAGCAGGTTGTCGTGCCAGGTGCCGTCCGGACCCCGCTCGTACTGGCGCATGGTGCCGACCGCACGGAAGCCGACCTTGCTGTAGCAGCGGATCGCGGCGGCGTTGTCCGCGGCCGGGTCGATGATCAGCCGGTGGTAGTGGTGCTCGTGCACCAGGTGGCGGGCCATCGTGCGGACGGCGTCGGTGCCCAGGCCCAGGCCGTGCACCGACGGGTCCAGGTAGAGGTCGATGCCGGCGTGCCGGTACTCGTCGTCGTTGTTGGCGTACCACTGGATGGCGCCGACCACCCGGCCGCCCACGTCGACCGCGAAGGTCTCGGTGTCCGGCTCCGCCAGGTCGGTGGCGACCGCGTCGGCCAGGTCGTCACCGCCCCGCCAGCGCGCGAAGACCTCGGGCGTGGCGCGGATGGCCACCAGGGCCGGGATGTCCTCGGTCGTGGCCGGGCGGAGCGTGACGAGGGTGCCGCGCAGGATCGTCCCCATATGGGGCATGTTGACACGGAAAACCGCGTCCGGCGAGTGGTTTGTCCACCGCGTTCCCCGCCCCGCTCCGCCCCGCCCGGGCGAGCGGGTCAGGCCTCCGGGCCGTACGCGCCGAGCCCCCGGCAGACCAGGCCGTCACGGAAGGTCAGCACCTCGGCGACGGCCTGGCCGCGCTCGTTGCGGTAGTTGATGACCACGGTGTCCACCGAGGCGCGGACGTCCTCGACGGTGAAGTGCAGGTCCGGCAGGCGCTCCAGGCCCTGCCGCCAGTAGGCCCGCAGCGCCTCCTTGCCGCGCACCTCGTCCAGCGGCTCGCCGGTGAGCACCCGGATCCGGGGCGAGGCGAAGACCACGTCCTCGGTGAAGTGCGCGAGGATGCGCTCCAGGTCGCGGGAGTTCCAGTCGGCGGCCCAGGTCCGGGCGAAGCCTTCGGCGAAGGCGAGATCGACGGTCATGGCCCCATCGTCCCCGACGGACCGTCAGGCGTACACCCGGCCGGAGGGTCCCGGCGGATCCCCGGCCCGGGCCGACCGGCGGATGCGAGCCGGGGGCGGTGATCGCCATGGCAGCTGCGACGGGGCGTCGATCACGTCGCGAAATGCCCTCTGACCTGCGACTTTCCACGCACTAGGGTGGAAGGCGGCACGGCCGGAACACCCTCGTTCCGCCCGCGGAACACGATCGGAAGGCCCCCGCATGAGCCTCAGCATCCGCAACCAGCTGCCCGGCACCGTCAGCTCCGTCACCACCGGCGAGGTGATGGCCACCGTCAAGGTCCGGCTCGACTCGGGCCAGGAACTCACCGCCGCCGTCACGGTGGACGCCGTGAAGGACCTCGGGCTGAGCGCGGGCAGCTCCGTCCAGGCCCTGGTGAAGTCCACCGAGGTCGCCCTGGCCACCGGCCCCGTCGCCGGGCTCAGCATCCGCAACCAGATCCCCGGCACGGTCACCGAGGTCGCCACCGGCGGCGCGATGGCCGGGGTCAAGGTCGACGTCGCGGGCGGCGCGCTGACCGCCGCGATCACCGCGGACGCGGCGGCCGACCTGGGCCTGGCGGCCGGTTCGCCGGTCGTCGCCCTGATCAAGTCGACCGAGGTCTCGCTCGCGACGGCCTGACGCGCCCGACGCGCCGCGCTGCGGCCCGCGCCGCCCGGCCCGCAGCGCGGCTCCCCCGGCGGCACCCGGCGGCACCCGGCGGCACCCGCGTGGGCGGACGCCCGCCGGTCGGCCGCTCAGGACGCCGGCGCGCCCAGCGGGCCGAGCCAGACCGCGGTGACGCCGCTGACGTAGCGGGCCCCGCAGTGGTCGTCGGGCACGACCAGCTGCGGGCCGGCCGCGTCCAGCGGCACGCCGTCCATGCTGGTCGCCAGCAGGATCCGCTGGCCGCCGAAGTCCGGGTCGATCTCGGCCCAGGACACCACGGCCCGGTGACCGTCAGCACCGCTGACGGACAGCAGGAAGCGCAGCCGCTGCTTGCGGCCGGAGAAGTCGATCCGCGGCCCGGCCGCGCACAGCACGTCCCAGAGCGCCGGGCCCTCGTACCCGTGGCGCTGCTCGCCCTCGCTCAGGCAGTCGAAGCCGACCTCGACGCGGTGGGCCGGGAGGGCGCGCAGCTGCTCCACCGTCAGCTCCGCGGGCCGGTCGAGGTGGCCGTGCAGCCGGACGGTGGGCGCCGCCGTCAGCGCGGTGGGTCTGGCCGGGGTCATGGTGCTCCCTCCTCCCGGGCCGCACCGTCGCGACCCGGGAGGGGGTTACCCGAGGGGGAGCCCGGGCATTCGCAGAAGCCACGCTGAAAGCTTTCCTTCAGTGGCATCCGCCATGGCGGACGGCGCTTTCAGCTCGCATCCGCGGACACGCGGCGCCGGCGCGGACGAGGCGGCCGACGTGCGGGGCGCGCCGGAGGAGACAGGCTGCGACGCGCCCCGCACCGATTGAAGCAACCCCGCAATCGGGCGGACGACTGGTTCCCAGCACCAGCCGAAGGGCCCCGCGCTGGATGATCCGACAAGACGATTCACCGCCATCCCACTTGCATTTACGATGCCAGTGCGCACCTGAACCTTGCACTTGCGAGACACGGTCCCGCGCTGAGCACAAGGCGAGAGCGAGCGAGAGATGAGCGAGAGATGATCGTCGGCGACCTGCTGAACCTCGACGACCTGGACATCCGGCTGGCCTGGGGCACGCCGGACCTGCTCGACCGCCCGGTGACCGGGGTCAGCTCCACCGACCTCCAGGACCCGGCCCGCTACCTCCAGCCCGGCGAACTCGTGCTCACCGGACTGGTCTGGTGGCAGCCCGCCGACGCCTCCGGCGCGCTGCGCTTCGCCACCGCCCTGCGCAGCGCGGGCGTGGCGGCGCTGCTGGCCGGCGAGGGCACCCACGGCAGCATCCCGGACAGCCTCGCCGAGGCCTGCCGCACCCACGGCATCCCGCTGCTCGCGGTGCCCGCCGGGGTCAGCTTCCGCGCCGTCACCGACCGCGTCTACCTCCGGCTCTGGGGCGACCTGCGGGCCGGCGCCCAGGACGCCGCCGCCATCCCGGAGACCGTCCGGCGCGAACTGCTCGACCTGCTGCGCGCCGACGCCGGGGCCGGCGGGGTGCTGGCGCACGCCGTCGGCCGGCTCGGGGTCCCGGACTGCTCGATCACCACCACCGGCGGCCGGGCCGTCGCCACCACCGCCACGCCCGTCCCGTCCGCCGGCCGCGGCGACACCGGGCTGCCGGTCGGCCCGCAGGACGGCTCGCCGTTCGACGGCTGGCGGCTGCGCCCGCACCTGGCCACCGCGGCGGCCGAACCCGTGCTGCAGGGCCTGGCCGAGCTGCTCTCACCGCTCGCCGCCCGGGCCCGCGCCGACGCCGACGCCCGGCGCCGGGCCGCCGGGCGGCTGCTGGACGCGCTCGCCGGGGAGGGCGGGCTCGCCGAACCGCTCGCCGGGTGCGGTCTGGGCGAGACCGAGGCGCTGGTCGCCGTCACCGCGCGGATCGACGGCGGCCGGGCCGACGACCCCGGCGCGGGCACGCCCGCCGCCTGGGCCGCGTACGCGCTGGCCGAGGCGCTGCACCCGCTCGGCGTGCCGTACGCCGCCGGGACCGACCGCGCCGGGCGGTCCGCCGCGCTGGTGGCCGCGCCCGTCGAACGGGTCGCCGAGCGGCTGCGCCGGGCCCGGCCCGCGCTCCAGGCCCGGCTGGCCGGCCGGCGCACCCTGCGGGTCGGTGTCGGACCGGCCGCCGCGCCCGCCCCCGCCGCCCTGCGGGCGGCGCTGGTGCAGGCCCGGTACGTGCTGGAGGGCTCGGCCGGCCCGGTCGGCAGCGCCGCCGACCTGGACTCGCTGGACGGGCTGCTGCGCGGCATCCCGCCGGAGGTGACGGCGGCCTTCCACGCCCGGCTGCTGGCCCCGCTGACCACGCACGACCAGGAGAACAGCGTCTCGCTGCTGGGCACCCTGGCCGTCTTCCTGGACCACGACGGATCCTGGGCCCGGACGGCGGAGTCGCTGCACATCCACGTCAACACCGTGCACTACCGGATCCGCCGGATCGAGGAGCTGACCGGCCGCAACCTGGCCCGCCTGCGGGACCGGCTGGACCTGCGGGCCGCCCTGCTCTGCGCACCGCAGCCGGCGGCGGCCCGGTGACCCCCGGCCGCCGCCGGTGACCCTCCGGCCCCCGGCGGCGGCGGACGGCGGGCCTGCGGGCGGCGGATCCGCCGTCCGCGGAAAATTCCTCCGGGCCGGTGTCGATCCACGGTCGGCCCGTTCGACGCAGGGGTGAGAGGCGGGGAGAGGCCCCGCCCGTCCGACCGAGGAGTCACCATGCCGCGCTTCATGACGCTGATCCGCATCGACGAGCAGGCCGCCGCCGGGTTCGAGTCCGACCCGGACTTCGAGAAGCGGATGGGGGCGCTGTTCGAGGAGATCACCAAGGCCGGGGTGATGCTGGAGACCGCCGGGCTGACCCCGACCTCCCAGGGCACCCGGCTCAGCTGGAACGGCGGGAGGATCGGTTGCACCGACGGCCCGTTCACCGAGACCAAGGAGGTCGTCGGCGGCTACGCCATCCTGCAGTGCAAGGACAAGGCGGAGGCCCTGGAGTGGACCCGCCGGTTCCTGACCGTCCACCCGGACGGCTGGACGGTCGAGGCGGAGGTCCGGCAGATCGACGAGGCGGCGCAGCCGCCCCAGGCGTAGCCGCGGGTCCGTTTGCCTCCCTCTCCGCCGACTGTTCTGATGGGTGGCCGTGACGGAGAGGGACGCGGCGGTCGCCGTCGAGACGGTCTTCAGGATCGAGTCCGGGCGGATCATCGCCGCGGTGACCCGGATCGTGCGGGACGTCGGCATCGCCGAGGAGTTGGCGCAGGACGCCGTGGTGGCCGCGCTGGAGCAGTGGCCGCGGTCGGGCGTGCCGGACAACCCGGGCGCCTGGCTGACGGCCACCGCCAAGCACCGGGCGATCGACCTGGTGCGCCGCCGGGAGGTCTACGCCCGCAAACTCGCCGAGGTGGGGCGGTCCCTGGAGGACGTCCCGGCGCCGGAGCCGGTCGAGCCGGACGACATCGACGACGACCTGCTGCGGCTGATCTTCACCGCCTGCCACCCGGTGCTGGCCACCGAGGCCCGGATCGCGCTCACCCTGCGGCTGCTCGGCGGGCTGACCACCCCGGAGATCGCCCGGGCCTTCCTGGTGTCCGAAGCGACGGTGGCGCAGCGGATCGTCCGGGCCAAGCGGGCGCTGGCCGGGGCCCGGGTGCCGTTCGAGGTGCCGTACGGGGCGGACCGCGCGGAGCGGCTCTCCTCCGTCCTGGAGGTGGTCTACCTGGTCTTCAACGAGGGCTACTCGGCCACCGCGGGGGACGACCTGCTGCGCCCGCAGCTGTGCGAGGACGCGCTGCGGCTGGCCCGGGTGCTGGCCGGACTGATGCCGGGCGAGCCGGAGGTGCACGGGCTGGCCGCCCTGCTGGAGTTCCAGGCCTCCCGGACGGCGGCGCGGACCGGCCCGGACGGACGGCCCGTGCTGCTGGCCGAACAGAACCGGGCCCGCTGGGACGGCCTGCTGATCCGGCGGGGCTTCGACGCACTGGGGCGGGCCGGCACCGGCCCGTACTCGGTGCAGGCCGCGATCGCGGCCTGCCACGCCAAGGCCCGGCGCTACCAGGACACCGACTGGGCGACCATCGCCGCGCTGTACGAGCGGCTGCTGGTGCTGACGCCGTCCCCGGTGGTGGCGCTGAACCGGGCGGTGGCGGTGTCGATGGCCCGCGGGCCGGCGGCCGGGCTGGAGCTGGTGGACGCGCTCGCGGCGGAGCCGGCCCTGCGCGGCTACCACCTGCTGCCCAGCGTGCGCGGTGACCTGCTGGACCGGCTCGGGCGGGCGGCGGAGGCGCGGGCGGAGTTCGAGCGGGCGGCGGAGCTGACCCGCAACGAGCGGGAGCGGGAGCTGCTGCGGGAGCGGGCGGCCGCGACCGGGGACGGGCCGGCCTGAGCCCGCCCGGGGCCGGTCCGGCGGACACGGGGCCGCCGGGCCGGCCAGTTCGTCGGGCGCGCCGTCAGGGAGCGTCGTCGAGGCGCAGCCGGGCACTGACCTCGCCGAGGCCCTCGGCGAGCACCGCGAGCTGCTCGCGGGTGAGCACGTCGATCAGCAGTTCGCGGACCAGGGCGACGTGCCCGGGCGCGGCCTGCCGCAGCGCCTCCCGCCCCTGGTCGGTGAGTTCGGCGAAGACGCCGCGCACGTCGCTGGGGCAGGAGCGGCGGCCGACCAGGCCCATCCGCTCCAGCTGGGTGACCTGGTAGGTGAGCCCGCTCTTGGAGGTGACCAGCTTGTCGGCGAGTTCGGTCATCCGCAGCGACCCGGCCGGGGCGGCGGACAGGTGCACCAGGATCTCGTACTGCTGGTGCGAGAGGCCGGAGTCCTCCTTGAGCTGGCGCTCCAGCCGGCGGTTGAGCAGGTTGCTCGCGACGACGAAGCCCCGCCAGGCGGCCATCTCGTCCTGGTCCAGCCAGCGGGGCTCGTTCAGTGTGGACATGGGGTGAAGCCTACTCCTGTTGTTCAAATTCGAACGAAGGTGTACCGTCGACTCCGAGACGTTCAAATTTGAACTAACCTCGCCCGCCCCACCCGGCACCCCGCCCCCACGCACCCCGGTCCGACCCCGGAGGAGGACGCCATGAGCACCGCGGCTCCCGAGCGCATGCCCGCCCTGTACCTCTCGCACGGCGCGCCGCCGCTCGCCGACGACCCTGTCTGGCCCGGTGAACTGGCCGCCTGGTCCGCCGGCCTGCCCCGGCCCACCGCGGTCCTGATGGTCTCCGCCCACTGGGAGGAGGCCCCGCTCGCCGTCGGCGCCGTCACCACCGTGCCGCTGGTGTACGACTTCTGGGGCTTCCCCGAGCACTACTACCGCGTCCGGTACGAGGCACCCGGCGCTCCGGAGCTCGCCGAGCGCGTCCGCAAACTGCTGCGCGCCCCCGGCACCCCCGTCCAGGACATCCCCGACCGCGGGCTCGACCACGGCGCCTACGTCCCGCTGGTGGAGATGTTCCCGGCGGCCGACGTCCCGGTCCTGCAGATCTCCATGCCCACCCTCGACCCGCAGCGCCTGCTGGAGATCGGCCGCCGGCTCGCCCCGCTGCGCGACGAGGGCGTGCTGGTCATCGGCAGCGGCTTCTTCACCCACAACCTCCGCGCGCTCAGCAGCGAGGGCCGGATCAGCTCGGTGATGGCCGAGTTCGACGACTGGGGCCGGCGCGCCCTGGACGCGCAGGACCTCGACGCCCTGCTCGACTTCGAACGCAAGGCCCCCGCCGGGCGGCTCGCCCACCCGCGCACCGAGCACTTCGCCCCGCTGTTCGTCACGCTCGGCGCCGGCGAGGCCGACCTCGGCAGCCAGCGCAGCGTCATCGACGGGTTCTGGATGGGGCTGGCGAAGCGGTCGATCCAGCTGGGCTGAGGCCTCACGGGGCGCAGCAGGTGAAGCGCTCCCCGATGTGCTCCGGCTGCTCGACCTCGTCGACCAGGGCGACCGCGTAGTCCGGCACCGAGATCCGGCTCCGCCCCCCGGCGTCGGTGAGCAGCTGCTCCAGGCCGGTCCGGTACCGGCCGGTCCGCTCGCCGGGGACCAGCTCGGCGGCCGGGCTGAGCACCGTCCAGCGCACGTCGGCGACCGTCCGGTAGTAGTCCAGGGCGGCGCCGTGCGCGTGCATGATCTGCAGGACCGGCTCCGGCAGGCCCGGTGCGTCCCAGACCCGCACGCCCGGTGCGGTCTCCAGACTGCCCGCCCCGCCCACCGCGACCAGCCGGGGCGCCGCGCCGCCGAGCGAGCGCAGGCCCTCCACCAGCGACCGGGCGGCCGGCTCGACGAGCGCCACGTGGCCCGGGCCGTCGCCGCCGCCGACGGCGCTGACCAGGACGTCCCGGCCGGCCGCCACCCGGGCCACCTGCGCCGGGTCCAGGACGTCCGCCCGCTCCACGGCGGCGGCGATGCCCCGGTAGCGGGCCGGGTCGCGGACCACGGCGGTGACCTCGTGCCCGCGCGCCGCCGCCTCCGTGACGACCGCGCCGCCGATGGAGCCGCCGGCGCCGATCACGGCGATCCTGGCCATGGGGGTACCTGCCGTTCCTCCGGGGCGGGGCGTCACCGCAGGGCTGACGCCGGATAGGTCCGATTATCAGACGGAGTCCCCGTGCGGGCCCGGGGCGGCGGCCTGTCGTGTGACGGCCCGCCCCGCGGGAGGGGCCGTCACGGAGCCGCGGACGGACCGGCGGCGGGCCGTCAGGCGCCGTCGGTGGCGGCCCGCTCGGCGCGGCTGCGCTCGACGCAGAACTCGTTGCCCTCAGGGTCCCCCAGGGTGACCCAGCCCTTCCCGTCCGGGGTGCGGCGGTCGGCCAGCACGGTGGCGCCCAGGGCGACCACGCGCGCCACCTCCTCGTCCCGGCCGCGGTCCTGCGGCTGCAGGTCGAGGTGGAGGCGGTTCTTCACCGACCTGCCCTCGGGCACCCGGATGAACAGCAGCGAGGCGCCCGCGGACTCCACCACCGCCTCCGGGTCCCCCGGGTGGTCGTCCTCGCCCAGGGTGCCGTCCAGCACCAGCGCCCAGAACCGGGCGAGCTCGTACGGGTCGGCGCAGTCGATCGTCACATGTCGTACCAGAGAAGCCATCCGGCTACTCTGACCGGCCGTCTCCCGATCCGTCCAGCCGATTCCGGGAGTGCCGGTGGCCGTCCAGCGGGAACTCCGGCGGCAGGGCCGTCAGCACCTCCCGGAGGGCGTAGCCGCTCTTGACCGCCACCCGGCAGGAGGCCCGGTTGTCCACCTGGTGCAGCAGGTCGATCCGGTCCAGGCCCTCGGCGGCGAAGGCCCGGAACGCCCAGGCCGTCACCGCCTCCACGGCCCGCGGGGCCACCCCCCGGCCGCGGGCCGCGGCCGCCGTCCAGTAGCCCACCTCGGCCACCGGCCCGCCCGGGACGCCGCGCTTGAGCGCGACGTTGGCGACGAGCACCCC
Organism: Kitasatospora sp. NPDC051702; assembly: GCF_040681575.1. Classification (NCBI taxonomy): domain Bacteria; kingdom Bacillati; phylum Actinomycetota; class Actinomycetes; order Kitasatosporales; family Streptomycetaceae; genus Kitasatospora; species Kitasatospora sp. NPDC051702. Next base: position 56,566 of record NZ_JBFAZB010000041.1, on the reverse strand, counting down.
CTCCTCCAGGACCGCGAAGCTGTACCGGGTGCCCTCCGCCCGGCCCCGCTCCTGCAGGCCCAGCCAGTGCGCGGCCTGCTCGGCGTCGTCCACCGGGACCCGGGTGAAGCGGCGCAGCGTCGCGTCCCGGTAGGCCTCGACCAGGGCCGGCGCGTCCCCCTCCACGAAGGGGCGCAGCAGCAGGCCCCGGGCCCGCGGACCGGCGGCGGCGACCGTCACTGCAGACCCTCCCAGCCCCAGCGTGGGGTCGGGCCCGGGTCCCCCAGGTCGGTTCCGGCCGGGGAGGCCGAGACGTCCTCGGCGATCCTGGTGCCCCAGTCGAAGTACTCCAGCACCCGGCGCCGCAGCAGCTCGTCCTCGGGCAGCTCCGCCCGCACGGCGTCGGCCATCAGCTCCATCCAGCGCAGCCGCTGCTCCTCGGTGATGGCCAGGCCCAGGTGCGAGCGGAGCAGCGACTGGTGGCCGCCGAGGTCGGCGGTGAAGCGGGCCGGGCCGCCGAAGACCTCGGCCAGCCAGACCGCGACGTGCTCGACGTGCGCGGTGGTGAAGCCGGCGAAGACCGGCGCGAGCAGGGGGTCGGCGAGGACCCCCTCGTAGAAGGTGCGGCTGAGGCGGCGCAGCGCCTCCAGGCCGCCGACGGCCTCGTAGAGGTTCGTCGAGCGTTCGTCGCCCATGGCAGTTCTCCCCGTGGTTCGCGTGCGGGACTCCGCGTGCTGCGCCCTTCCTAACAGGTGGACGGCCGCTCCGGCGCACCGGTCGGCGTCTGTTCGCGCCGGGCTCAGCAAGTGGAACGCCGGCCTCCCCGCCGGTGGGGAGGCCGGCGGGAGGCCGACTGGGAGGCCGGCGGGAAGGCGCCCGCCCGCTCGACCCCGCCCGCTTGACCCTGCCACTGGCGGCAGGCTCGCAGACTCGGGGCATGGACGACGAGCAGACGGAACGGCAGCGGGTCGTGGTGGTCACCGGGGCGGGGACGGGCATCGGGCGGGAGACCGCCCGGGCGTTCGCCGCGCAGGGCCCGGGGGTGCGGGTGGTGGCGGTCGGGCGGCGGCCCGAACCGCTGGAAGGGACGGCGGCCGCGCATCCGGAGCGGATCCTGCCGCTGGTCGCGGACGTCACCGGGCCGGGTGCCCCGGAGGCGATCGTGCGGGAGGCCACGGAGCGGTACGGCCGGCTGGACGTACTGGTCAACAACGCGGCGGTCGTCGGCGGCGGGGAGCTCGGCGGCCTCACCCGGGAGCGCGTCGGGGCCCTGCTCGCCACCAACCTGGTCGCCCCCGTGCTGCTCGGCCAGGCCGCGCTGCCCGCGCTCACCCGGAGCCGGGGCGTGATCGTCAACATCAGCACCGCCGTCGGTCAGCGCGGCTGGCCGCGGGACTCGGTGTACGCGGCGGGCAAGGCCGCACTGGAGTCGGTCACCCGCAGCTGGGCCGTCCAGCTGGCGCCGCGCGGTGTCCGGGTGGTGGCGGTGGCGCCGGGCGCGGTGGACACGCCGATCGGCGAGCACACCGGGCTGGGCCCCGAACAGCTGGCGGCGCTGCGTGCCTGGCAGGTCGCGCACACCCCGCTGGGCCGGATCGCGCAGCCCGCCGAGATCGCCTGGGCGGTCACCCAACTCGCCTCACCGCAGGCCTCGTTCGTCACCGGGGTAGTGTTCTCGGTGGACGGGGGCGCGCTCGTGATGTGACGCGCCGTGCAGCGGGAACGGGGGCCGTGCGGGTGCGGATCGGTGAGCTGGCCGAGCGGACGGACACGACGCCGCGCATCCTGCGGCACTACGAGCAGGCCGGGCTGATCGGCTCCGAGCGGTCCGCCAACGGGTACCGGGAGTACGGGGAGCAGGCCGCCGTCCGGGTGCGCAACATCCGCGCGCTGGTCGCGGCCGGGTTCACCCTGGAGGACGTCCGCCCCTTCCTCGGCTGCCTGGACGGCGACGTGCTGGCGCAGGCTCCGTCCGCGGAGGCGCTGCGGATCGCCCGGGAGCGGCTTGCCGTCATGGAGCGCCGGATCGCCGCGCAGACCGAGGCCCGGGACCGGCTGGTCGCGGCCCTCGCGGCGGCCGGGGCGCACCCGAAAGCGTGACCCCGGCACCCGGGCGGGTGGCCCGGGCGGCGCCGGCACCGGCGGACGGGGACGCCCGCGCGGGCGACACCCCCGATCGGGGGTATGCGGCGGGCGGCCCGGGGAGGACAGTGGGCGCATGCAGATTCCACTCTCCGTGATGGACTTCCTCGACCGGGCCGAGCTGGTCTACGGCGACCGGGTCGGCATCGTCGACGAGCCGGTGCAGCCGGCCGAATCCTGGGGCGAGCTGAGCTACCGCCGGGTCGCCGAACTGGCCCGGGCGCAGGCGGCCGGGTTGGACCGGCTGGGCGTCGGGCCCGGCGAGCGGGTCGCCGTCGTGTCGCACAACTCGGCCCGGCTGATGACCGCCCTGTTCGGGGTGAGCGGCCACGGGCGGGTGCTGGTGCCGGTGAACTTCCGGCTGCGCGCCGAGGAGGTGGCGTACATCGTCGAGCAGAGCGGCGCGTCCGTCCTGCTGGTCGACCCGGAACTCGCCGACTCCCTGCACGGGGTGACGGCCAAGCACACCTTCACGCTCGGCGCGGACAGCGACGCCCTGCTGTACGACTTCGACCACGCCCCCCGGCGGTACGAGCTCTCCGAGAACGACACCGCCACGATCAACTACACCAGCGGAACCACCGCCCGCCCCAAGGGCGTCCAGCTCACCCACCGCAACATCTGGCTGAACGCGGTGCTGATGGGCCTGCACTACGGCGCGAGCGACCGGGACGTCTACCTGCACACCCTGCCGATGTTCCACGCCAACGGCTGGGGGCTGCCGTTCTCGCTCACCGGGCTCGGTGCCCGGCACATCGTGCTGCGCAAGGTGGACGGCGCGGAGATCCTGCGCCGGGTCGAGCGGCACGGGGTGACCTTCCTGTCCGGGGCGCCCGCCGTCGTCCAGATGGTGCTGGACGCGGCCGCCGACTGGGACGGCCCGGTGCCCGGCCGCGACCGGGTGCGGATGATCGTGGCCGGCGCGCCGCCGCCGACCTCCGTGGTGCAGCAGGTCGAGGAGCAGCTGGGCTGGGAGTTCATGCAGCTCTACGGCCTGACCGAGACCTCCCCCGTGGTCACCGTCAACCGCTCGCGCGCCGAGTGGGACGCCCTGCCCGCCGCCGAGCGGGCCGAGCGGCTGGTGCAGGCCGGCGCGCCGGCGATCGGCACCCGGCTGCGGGTGGACCCGTCCGGCGAGGTGCTGGTGCGCTCCAACACCGTGCTGGACGGCTACTGGCAGCAGCCCGAGGCCACCGCCGAGGCGCTCCGGGACGGCTGGTTCCACACCGGTGACGGCGGAACCCTCACCGACGGCCAGCTGACCATCTCGGACCGGAAGAAGGACGTCATCATCAGCGGCGGGGAGAACGTCTCCTCGATCGAGGTCGAGGACTGCCTGTACAGCCACCCGGCGGTCGCCGAGGCCGCGGTGATCGGCGTGCCGGACGAGAAGTGGGGCGAGACCGTCAAGGCACTGGTGGTGCTCCGGGAGGGCCGGGAGGCCGTCACCGAGGCCGAGCTGATCGCGCACTGCAAGCAGCGGCTGGCCGGCTACAAGTCCCCCACCTCGGTGGAGTTCCGGGAGGCCCTCCCGCGCACGGCCACCGGCAAGCTGCAGAAGTTCCGGCTGCGCGAGCCGTACTGGTCGGGGCGCGGACGGCAGGTCAACTGACCCGGCGCGGACGGCGGGTCGACCGGGCCGGCGCGGACCGCGGGTCGGCCGACCCGGCACAGGGGGCGGGTCGGCCGACCGGCTCCGGTCAGTCGACCAGGCCGGACTCCCGGGCCGCCACGGCGAGTTCGGTCCGGTTGCGGACCCCCAGCTTGTGCATGGCGGACTTCAGGTAGCCCGTCACGGTGTTGCAGGTCAGCCCAAGCCGGGCGGCGATCTCCGGGTTGGTCCGGCCGGTCGCCGCCCAGCGCAGCACCTCGTGCTCGCGCGGGGTCAACGGCCGTACGGGGGCGGTCCGTCCGGAGCCTGCCGGCCCGGCGCCCGGCCCGGCGCCCGGCCGTGCGGACTCCGGGCGGCCCCAGGCCGCGGCGCCGGCGAGCGCCCGGGTGGCGGTCGCCGCGAGCCGGCCAACGGCCGCGATCCGGACGTCCCCGAACGGGACGACGGCGCGCAGCGAGGCGTACACCACGCCGTACACGGTGCCGCCGTGCAGCAGCGGCACGGTGAGCATCGCGTACAGGCCCTCGGCACTGACGGCGGCGTCGTGGTGGTGCGAGATCGTGGTGGCGGCACGGTAGTCGGGCACCCAGCTGGGTGCCCGCTCGGCCAGCGCCCGCCCGCCCAGCCCGGTGCCGGTCGGGACGGGGCGGTCGTGCAGCAGGTCCGCCCGGGTGCCCGCCCAGTGCCGCAGCACCAGGCCGTCCTCGCCCGCGCGGTGCCCGGGCACCGCCACCGGCAGCGGCTCGGGCACGCCCACCAGGCCGACGTCCGCCCCGCACTGCGCCACCACCCGGCGGGCGAGGTCGCCCAGCACCGCGTCCCGCACCAACTCGGCGGCGCGCGCGCCGATCCCGGGGTCGTCCGCGGGCGTCGGCCTGGGGGTGTCCGCGGCCCTGGGGTCCGTCTTCACCGCGAGATTGTCACACGCGCCACGGCCGCTGGCGAGAGGTCCGACGTGCGGGTTCCGCGGAGTTCCGGGCGGGCCGGCCGGGCCCGGCGTAGGGTGCGGCCGTGGATTACCGGCGGGTAATGCGCCGGGACCGGAGGAAGGGAACCGATGACGGATCCGAACGCCCCGACACCGCCCGCGGCGGACGTCCTGACCGGGCTGCTCGACGACCTGCGGGCCGAGAGCGCGGTGCTGGACGCCCTGGTCGCCGACCTGCCCGCGGACGGCTGGGCCCGCCCGACCCCCGCCGAGGGCTGGACAGTCGCGCACCAGATCGCCCACCTGGCCTGGACCGACGACTGGACCGCCCTCGCCGCCCGCGACGCGGAGGGCTTCGGCACGGCGCTCGGCGAGCACTTCGGCGCGCTGCTGGACGCCGGCACCGACCCGGTGGAGGCCGGTGCCGCGGAGGGGGCGGCGGCCGCACCGGCGGCCCTGCTGGCCCGCTGGCGGGCCGGCCGGGAGGCGGCGCTGGCCGCGCTGGCCGCCGCCCCGGCCGACCAGCGGCTGCCCTGGTTCGGCCCGCCGATGAAGCCCGCCTCGATGGCCACCGCGCGACTGATGGAGACCTGGGCGCACGGCCAGGACGTCGCCGACGCGCTGGGGGTGGTGCGGGAGCCGACCGACCGGCTGCGGCACATCGCCCACCTGGGGCTGCGCACCCTCGGCTTCGCCTTCCAGCTGCGCGGACTGCCCGTGCCGGAGCAGCCGGTGCGCCTCGAACTGACCGCCCCCGACGGCGGGTCGTGGACCTTCGGCCCGGCCGGGGCGACGGACCTGGTGGCCGGTCCCGCACTGGACTTCTGCCTGCTGGTGACCCAGCGCCGCCACCGCGACGACCTCGCCCTCACCGCCACCGGCCCGGTCGCCACCGCCTGGCTGCCGATCGCCCAGGCCTTCGCCGGGGCGCCGGGGAAGGGACGGGACGCGGGCGCCTGACGCGTTCGGCGGGGCGGCCCGCCCACCCCCGGCGAACGCGTCGGGGGCGGGCTTCGGCGCAGGCCTCGGAGGGCGCAGGCCTCGGAGGGCGCAGGCCTCAGAGGCCGATCCGCAGCGGGGTGAGGCGGGTCGCGATCAGGTTGGTGGCGCCGCGGTCGCGCTCGACGTGGCCGTGCACCAGCAGGCCGGCCCGGTCCAGGGCGGTGCGGCGCTGGGACTCCCAGACCGGGCGGTTGCAGATCACGTTGATCAGGCCGGTCTCGTCCTCCAGGCTGAGGAAGAGCACCCCGCCGGCCGTCGGCGGCCGCTGCCGGTGGGTGACCAGGCCGCCGACCACCACCGCCGTCCCCGGCGGCACGTCCGGGAGCTGGGCGGCGGACAGGGCGCCGCCGCGCTCCAGGTGGGTGCGCAGGTGCTGGAGCGGGTGGCTGGTGGCGGAGGTGCCGGTGGCCCACAGGTCGGCGATGGTCGCCTCGACCGGGCTCAGCTCGGGCAGCTCCGGTGCCTCGGTGCCGGGCGTGGTGCCGGGGATCACCCCGTCCGATATTCCGGCGAACGCCCCTGCCGACCAGAGCGCCTGACGGCGCGTCAGACCGAAGCAGTCGAAGGCCCCCGCCGTCGCCAGCGCCTCCAGGACCGGCGCGGGCAGGGCGGTGCGACGGGCGAAGTCCTCCAGGTCGGCGTACGGCCGCCCGGCCGCGATCGCCTCGGCCTGCGGGGTGCCGATGCCGCGCACCGTCTCCAGGCCGAGCCGGATCGCCGGCTGCGGGCGGCCCGCGGTCAGCGGCGGCTTCGGGGTCGGCCCCCGGTACGGCTCCAGGGTGGGCCGCGGCCCGCTGGCGTTGACGTCCACCCCGCGCACCCGCACGCCGTGCCGCCGCGCGTCCGAGACCAGGCTGAGCGGCGAGTAGAAGCCCATCGGCTGGTTGGCCAGCAGCGCGCACGCGAAGGCCGCCGGGAAGTGGTACTTGAGCCAGGCGCTGGCGTACACCAGGTAGGCGAAGCTGATCGCGTGGCTCTCCGGGAAGCCGTAGTTGGAGAACGCCTCGATCTTGCCGTAGACGTCCTCGGCCACCTCCGGCGGGATGCCGCGCTCGGCCATCCCGGTGAGCAGCCTCTCGCGCAGTTCGGCGACCCGCTCGTGCGAGCGCTTGGCACCCATCGCCTGCCGCAGCCGGTCGGCCTCGGGAGGGGTGAACCCCGCGCAGTCGATGGCCAGTTGCATCATCTGCTCCTGGAACAGCGGCACCCCGAGGGTCTTGCCGAGCGCGTTCTCCATCAGCGGGTGCGGGCAGCCGGGCGGCTCGGCCCCGGCGCGGCGGCGCAGGTACGGGTGGACGGAGCCGCCCTGGATCGGCCCGGGCCGGATCAGCGCCACCTCGACCACCAGGTCGTAGAAGTGGTCCGGCTTGAGCCGGGGCAGCGTCGCCATCTGCGCCCGCGACTCGACCTGGAACACCCCGACGGTGTCCGCCCGGCGCAGCATCGCGTACACGCCCGGGTCGTCGTCCGGGATGCCGGCCAGGTCGTAGCGCAGGCCGTGGTGCTCGGCGACCAGGTCGCAGGCGTCGTGCAGCGCCGCGAGCATGCCGAGGCCGAGCAGGTCGATCTTCACCAGCCCGGCGCCGGCGGTGGACTCCTTGTCCCACTGCAGCACCGAACGCCCGGGCATCCGGGCCCACTCGGTCGGGCAGATCTCGCCGATCGGCTCCCTGGTGAGCACCATGCCGCCCGAGTGGATGCCCAGGTGCCGCGGCAGGCCGTGGAGTTGGGCGGCGAGCGCGAGCACGTCGGCGGGGATCACGGCGTCCGCCCCGGGCGCGGAGCGGAAGTCGGTCTGCCGGCTGAACGCGTCCACCTGGCCCTGCGGGTAGCCGAGCACCCGGGCCGCGTCGCGGATCGCCAGCCGCGGCCGGTAGGTGATCACGTTGGCGACCTGCGCGGCGTGCTCGCGGCCGTAACGGCGGTAGACGTACTGGATGACCTCCTCGCGGCGGCGGTTCTCGATGTCCAGGTCGATGTCGGGCGGCCCGTCCCGCGCGGTGGACAGGAAGCGCTCGAACAGCAGCCGGTAGTGGACCGGGTCGACGGCGGTGATCCCCAGCGCGTAGCAGACCGCCGAGTTGGCCGCCGAGCCGCGGCCCTGGCACCAGATGTCCTCCCGGCGGCAGAAGTCGACGATGTCGTGCACGATCAGGAAGTAGCCGGCCAGGTCGAGGTCCTCGATGACGTCCAGCTCCTTGGCGAGCTGACGCCGGGCGGCCGCGTTGCCGGGCCCGAAGCGCGCCGGGCCGCCGGCGGCGACCAGGGCCCGCAGGTGGCCGATCTCGGTCTCGCCCGCCGGGACGGGGAAGCCCGGGAGCTCGGGGTCCAGCCGGGCGAAGTCGAAGGCGCAGGCGCGGCCCAGTTCGGCGGTGGCCCGCCGCACCCCCGGGAAGCGGGCCAGCCGGGCCGCCATCTCGCGGCCGGAGCGCAGGTGCGCGGTGCCGGCGGCCCGCGTCCAGCCGGCCGCGTCCTGCAGGGTGCGGCGTCCGCGCAGCGCGGCCAGGCTCTGCGCGAGCCGGCCCTGGGCGGGGCCCGCGTGGTGGGCGTTGGTGGAGGCGACGGCGGTCAGGCCGTGCTCGGCGGCGAGCGCGGCGAGGGCGTCGTTGCGCCGGTCGTCACCGGGCAGCCACTGGTCGATCAGCTCGACGTGGACGCTGTCGCGGCCGAACGCCTCCACCAGGGTGTCCAGCCGCCGCCCGGCGGTGCCGTCCCCGAGCCCGGCCGGGACCCGGCCGAGCCGGCAGCCGGTGAGCACCGCCCAGTGGCCGCCGTGCGCCCCGGCCAGCGCCGCCAGGTCGTACGCCGGGCGGCCCTTCGCCCCGCCCGCCAGCTGGGCGGCGGCGATCGCGGCGGAGAGCCGGCGGTAGCCGTCCGGGTCGCGGGCCAGCACCAGCAGGTGCTCGTCCCCGGCACCGTCGTGACGGATCGTCAGCTCGGCGCCGAACGCGGTGGCCACGCCCGTGCCGCGGGCCGCCCCGGCCAGCCGGACCGCACCGTACAGGCCGTCGTGGTCGGTGATCGCCAGGGTCTCCACCCCCAGCCGGGCCGCCTCGGCGACCAGGTCCTCCGGGTCGCTGGCGCCGTCCAGGAAGCTGAAGGCGGAGTGGACGTGCAGCTCGGCCCAGGGCTCGTCGGCGGGGGCACCGGGGCCGTCGCCGGAACCTCCGGGGCGCCCCGGGCCGCCGGGGTGTCCCGGGCCGCCGGGGTGTCCCGGGCCGCCGGGGGCGGCGTCCTGCCGGGCGGGGCGGTGCAGGGGGACGACCGTGCGGTCCGGCGCCGCGCCGGCCAGGCGGCGGTGCAGCTCGCTCCAGGGGACGGTGGGGTGGCTGGTGAAGCCCATCGGGAGTCGCCTTCGTCGTTCTCGTGCTCGGATCCCCCCCACAGGGCCCGGCCGCCGGTCAGTCGTAACCGGCCTCCAGGTACCACGCACCCCCCTCCACGGTGAGCAGCAGCGCCCGGCCGCCACCCACCACCACCTGGAACCGCGCCCGGCGACGGGCGAGCGCCTGGTCCCACCAGTACTCGACCGCCGGCCAGGGCCCGGTCCAGCCCTCCACCCGCTCCTCCCGCCCCTGGAACACCACCAGCACCGGCCGGGCCGACACCCCCGCCCGGCCGTCCACCGTCACCGGCAGCCCGGCCCCGTCCAGCACCCGCACCGGCGCCGGATCCCGCAGCACCACCGCCGGCCACACGTCCGGCAGCCGGCCCGGCCACGGCGCGTCGGCCGGCGCCGCCGCCTCGTACGGCTCGCCCCACGGCACCTTCACCGCCTGCTCACCCGGGCCCCGGCCGCCCGACGGCTCGATCCGGCGCAGCCCGGCGTGCCCGAGCACCGCCTGCACCCGGGCCACCGCCCGCTCGACCCGGTCGTCCGCGACCGCCTGCCCCCACAGCGCCAACTGGCGCCCCTGGTCCGGGGAGAGGCCGTCCGGGGCCAGCCGGAGCAGGGTGAAGCCGCCGCCCTCCCCGGACACCGACGCCGCGAAGGTGCCCGCGCCCTGCCAGGCCTGGAGCTGCCAGCGGACCCGCTCGGCCAGCGCCGTCGCCGACAGCCGCCCCTCGTGCCGCCACAGCCGCGAGGCCGCCCGCCCGTCCGCGCAGACCACCTCGACGGCCACCCGCCGACAGGTCAGCCCGGCCCCCGCCAGCCGCTGGTGCAGGCGCTCCGCCAGCGTGCGGGCCACGAACACCAGGGGCTCGGCCAGCGGCTCGGGCGGGTCGAAGCGCTGCTCGACGGCGAGGTCCGGCTCCTGGTCGCGCGGCACCAGCGGGCGCGGCTGCAGACCGCGGGCCAGCCGGTGCGCGACCGTCCCGACCGGGCCGAACCGGTCCGCGACCGCCTCGGGCGGCAGCGCCGCGAACGCCCCGACGGTCGGCAGGCCGAGCCGCCCCAGCAGCTCCGCCAACGCCTCGTCGCCGAGCGCACCCACCGGGTAGGGCGCGAGGAACTCGGCGGTCCGCCCCTGCGGCACCAGCACCCCGGCCCGGGCGGCGAGCACGGCGGCGAACAGGCCGTCGGCCACGCCGACGTGGGCGGTCGGGGGCTCCGGGGCGGGTGCCGGGGCGGTCGGGGGCTCCGCGGCGGGTTCCGGGGCGGTCGGGGTAGGGGTCGGGGTAGGGGTCGGGGCGGGCTCGGGTACGGGCTCCGCGCCGGGGACGGCGTCCGGGACCGGCCGCCGCGCCAGCGCCTCCGCGACCGCCGTCCCGACCTTGGCCGCCAGCGCCTCCTCACCGCCGAAGTAGCGGCCCGGCCCCTTCACCGGGATCGCGCACAGACCGGGGCGGATCACCTCCACCCGGGGCGTGAACGCCTCCACCGCCGCGACCACCGGCTCGAAGCGGCGGGTCTCCGCCTCCGGGTCACGGTCGCGCAGTTCCAGCGCCGGGCAGAGCCGCTGGGCCAGCTTGAGCCGCTGCCCCTGCCGGACCCCGGCCGCCCGGGCCCCGGCCGAACAGGCGAGGATCCGCCCGCCCTCGGTCACGGCCACCGGGTCGTCACCGGTCACCGCCACCACCGGCCAGTCCGGGCACCAGACCACCAGCACCCGCGGCGTCCGGTCGGCGTCCTCCGTCGTGCCGCTCGTGCCGCTCGTGCTGTTCGTGCCGCGCGCGCCGCTCGTGCCGCTCGTGCTGCTCATGCCGTTCACACCACCGCCGCCTGCTCGAGCGGCCGCGGCCCGGTCGCGCGCGGGCCTGCCGTGACCGGGTGTGCCGTGACCGGACGGTCCGGGGCGAGGTGGTCCAGGACCGGGTGCTCCAGGGCCTGCGGTTCCCGGACCGGCCGCACCGCGCCGTGCTCGTCCGGCAGCCAGAGCCGGGCGGTCCGCCCGCGCACCGCCGAACCGCGCCCCTCGGCCACCACCTCGACCTGTCGGCCGGCGAGCTGCCCGTAGCCGTCCCCCAGCCCGAACCAGCGCCCGGACCGCACCCCCAGCCGCAGCACCGCCCCCGGCCAGGGCCCGGCCACCAGCAGCACGCACCCGCTGCGCCGCAGCACCGCCGCCAGCCGGGCGGCCAGCTTCGGCGCCACCGGGCCGTCCGGGCGCAGCATGACCAGCTCGACCGCACCGGCCAGCACCGAGACCACCTCGGCCCAGTGCGGCCCCGGGTCGTCGGCGACCAGCAGCCGCCGCAGGTCCAGCCCGTACCCCTCGGCCGCGGCCAGGCCCAGCTCCGGCAGGCCGACGGCCGCGGCCCAGCCGCCCTCCGTCTCCTTCACCCCGGCCGCCAGCGCCAGCAGCAGCCCGGTGTCCCCGCCCGCCACCGACACCGCCGCACCCCTGCGCAGCCCGCCGTCCGGCAGCACCTCGCGCAGCGCGGGCGGCACCGGGAGCAGCCCGCGGCCGGCCGGCCCGTCCCCCGGCACGGCGGTCGACGCCACCGGCCGGAGCGTCGGCCGCTCGGCAGCAGATTCGAAAACAGATTCGATTACGGGCACACCCCCAGGATCGAACATTCGTTCGCAAAGATTCAAGTCCGACCAGGCCACCCCACCCGTCACACTCCGTGACAGCCGGACGGTCGGCGACCCGAGAGGCCCTGCGGCTGCGGGCGACACCGCCCCGGCGCCGGCCGCGGACGGGCGCGAAGCCGATCCGGAACAGGCCGGTCGCCACCACCGGAGGCATCCGCCGAACGGCGGACGGCAGGCGGCGCCCGGCGGGGAAGCCGGCCACCGGGGGATCCCGCCGGATCGGGAGCCCCCACCCCACCCCACCCGGAGCCGGCACTCCTCGCCGGACGGCCACGGCAGGCAGGCCGGGAGGCCGCACCGGGCGAGTGAGCGCCACGCCCCCGAACAACCCACCCCCACCGGACGACGAACTCAACGGCCGACGACTGCGCGACGAGTGACCGACAGTCACCACTCAACCGACATCGGCATCCGGCGGCCCTCCGCCGGAGCGGGCCGCAAGGCGGGCGGGCACCGCCGCGTCGCGCCCCTCGCATCCCCCGCCCGCATCCCCCGCCCGCGTGCACCGGCCGCGTGCACCGGCCTGACGCCGCAACGGGATCACGGCCGCCGGCACCGCCGCGGGCGCGACGACGTACGGGGCCACCCGGTGGCGTCCGGGCGGGCGGGGCTCGCCCGGGGCTTCCGGCGCCTCCTGCCCGCGCCGTCGCCGGAAGGGCTCCGTCGGCGGCGGTGTCGGGCGGGGCGGCTAGGGTCTGTCGTCGAACCCCCGTCGTCCGCTCGGAGGGCGGGCGGGGTGGCCTGGGGGTGCGTGCGCCGCAGGGGCGGAGAGGAAGTCCGCGCGGTGGGGGTGCCTTCCGGCCGATGGCTCGGGGAGTGCGTGCCCCGCCCCCCGTGGACGCGGGTTCGAAGGCAGACCCTAGGGTCTGGGGGTCAGGGTTGGGGAGGGTGTGGCACGTGGGGCAGGTTCGGGTCGCGGCGGCAGGGCTGCCGGACGGGGTGGTGCACGCGGGGAGCCGGGAGTTCCTGGTGCGGGAGGGGCTGCCGGCCTCGGGGGCGTTCCTGGACTTCGGGGTGATCGGTGACGGCACGTTGGAGGCCCTGCCGGGGTCGGAGCGGTGGTTCGTCCTCGGGGAGACGGAGTACTGCGCGCCGTTCGCCGCGGCCGGCGGCCCGGTGCTGCTGGACGGGGTGACCGGCGAGGTGTTCCTGGGCGAGGAGGGCACGGCCGACGGGGAGGTGCGGCGGGATCCGCTGGCCTCCGGCCTGCCCGCGTTGGCCGGGCTGGTGCGGGAGGTCGAGGAGGTCGCCGCGGCGGCCCGGCGGGCGGACGCCCTGGACGGGCGGCGCGGACCGGCGGTGGTCGCCGAGGTGACGGCCGGGGCGGAGCGCCGGATGCGGGAGGCCGACCCGGAGCTGTTCGGGCGGGCCGCCGCGCCGGCGCACTGGGGCACGGCACTGCTGGTGCGGGCGCTGGGCTGGGGTGCGCTGCCGGGTGGTCCGGGCGGGCCGGCGTTCGAGGTGGGCGCGGAGCTGGTCGCCGATCTCGCCGCGTTGACGGACCAGGACGACGGCGCGGGCGCGGTGCACCGCTTCCGCGCGGAGGAGCTGCCCGCCGGGCTGGTGCACGAGCCGACCCGGCGGCTGCTGACGGAGATCGGGCTGCCGCTCGGCGGGGCGATGTTCGGGGTGGGCGCCGAGCCGCTGGTCACGATGGCGGAGGCGTACCCGGAGTACTTCGACGGCGAGGAGGAGCGCCCGTACCAGCGGGAGTTCCTGGCGCTCGGGGACTGGCCGACGGATCTGACGATCGCGCTGGACGGTGTCACCGGCCGGCTCGAACTGCCGGACTGGTACGACGACGGCGAGCCGGAGGCCTACCTCAACCGCGACCTGTCCGCCCTGCTCTACGCGCTGTGGACGTGCGAACGGCTGCGCGCGGAGTGGGACCGCTGGGACTACGGGCGGGGCCGGGACACCTGGGCGGTGTTCGACCCGCAGTCGCTGCTGAGCACCGTGGTGGACCGTCTGGTGGAGGCCGTCGACCCGGAGGCGTTCGCCTCGCCGGGGCGTTCGTGGCGGCTGCTCGCCGAGGACGCGCACCTGGGCGGCCTGCTGGGCTGATCCGGGCGGGCCCCGCACCGGACGCCCCGGCGGCCGGGCGGGGCGCAGGCGGACGCCGGGCGGGGCGGCGCAGGCGGACGCCCGGCGGGGTGCGGAGGGACGCCCGACGGGGTGCAGGCGGAGACCGGCCGGAATCCGGGCGGAGTCAGGGCTTGCGGTTGCCGCAACGGCAGCTCCTACGGTCGTGACCAGGGCCGGAGGAACCGGCCCCGGTCCGAGCGGACGTGAACGAGGGGGAAGACGGATGGCAGCGGCCTGGCCGATCGCGGCGGTCGCCCGGATGTCCGGGGTGACCGCCCGGACCCTGCGGCACTACGACGAGATCGGGCTGCTGCCACCGGCCCGGATCGGCTCCAACGGCCACCGGTACTACGAGGAGCGGCAGTTGCTGCAGCTGCAGCAGATCCTCGTGCTGCGCGCGCTGGGGGTCGGCCTGACCGAGATCGCCCGGATCACGGGCGATCAGGTGGACGAGCTGGAGGCCCTCCGGGACCACCAGCGCCGGCTGCTCGCCGAGCGCGACCGGCTGGCCGCCCTGGCCGCCACCGTCTCCCGCACGATCGCCGACCTGGAACGTTCCCGAAGGGACGGCACACCCATGACCAGCATCAACCGACCGGAGAACCTGTTCGAGGGCATCCAGCCCGCCGACGTCGAGCGGAGCCTGCGGGACTTCCCCGAGCACGCCGAGGCCGCCCGCCGCACCACCGCCGCGATGAGCCCGGCCGAGGTGGAGGCCGGCCAGCGCGAGCGGACGGCGCGGATGGTCCGGCTCGCGGAGCTGATGACCGCCGGCCACCCGGCGGACGCGGAGACCGTGCAGAGCCACGTCGACGCCGAGTACCGGCAGCTCACCGCCCTGCGCGGCGTCCCGGTCGGGGAGTACCTCGCGATCGCGCGCTCCTGCACCGGGAACGACCAGTGGCGCGCCGTGTACGAGGCCGTGGCCCCGGGTCTGGCCGCCTACCAGCGGGCCGCCATGGAGGCGTACGCGGCGGCGCGGCTGGGCTGATCCGGCGGGCCCGCCCCGGAACGGGGGTCCGGGGCGGGCCGACCGGGGCACCCGGGAGGGTGGTGCCGGGGGCGCGGGCGGACGGACCCGGACGACCTTTGATCGCCCACCGACAAGTGAGAGGGCTCACTCCGCGGCAGGGGGCTCGCTCGCCGACGAGGGGGTCATCTAGGCTGGTGACGTGCTCATCCTTGTTCGTCGTCGCCACGTGGACCTGCTCCGCGTGACGAGCATGTCCTGTCGACGCTCCAGCTGAACCTCGCGCCAACCACCCTCAGGGCGGCCCCCACGTGGCCGCCACCACCTCCCGGCCCCCGGAGCACCCGCCGCACCAGGCGGTTCCTCCGGCCGCCCCCGGTCGATCACCGGGCCCCGCCGGGACGAGACCAGCGGATGTCACACATGTCGCAGCAGCACACGCCCGTACCCGACTCCCTCCCGGTGATCGACCTCTCGCTCGCCCACGGCGGCCCCGAGGACCGTCGCCGCCTGCACGACGAACTCCGTGCCGCGGCCACCGGCGTCGGGTTCTTCCAGCTCGTCGGCCACGGCATCACCCCGGCGGAGACGGCCTCGCTCACCGCGGCGATGCGCGCCTTCTTCGCCCTCCCCGAGGCCGACCGGCTCGCCGTGAGCAACCTCAACTCCCCGCACTACCGCGGCTACACCCGCACCGGCGACGAGCGCACCGGCGGCAGCCAGGACTGGCGCGACCAGCTGGACATAGGCGCCGAGCTGCCCGCGCACGTGCCCGGCACCGGCGAGCCCCCGTACTGGTGGCTGGAGGGGCCCAACCAGTGGCCGGCCGCGCTGCCCGAGCTGCGCACCGCCGCGCTCGGCTGGATCGACCACCTCGGCGACGTCGCCCGCCGCCTGCTGCACGAACTCCTCGCCGCGATCGGCGCCCGCCCCGACTTCTACGACGCCGCCTTCGCCGGCCACCCGCACCTGCGGCTCAAGCTGGTGCGCTACCCCGGCACCGCGCCGGACGGCGCCGGCCAGGGCGTCGGCGCCCACAAGGACTACGGCTTCATCACGCTGCTCCTCCAGGACACCGTCGGCGGGCTCCAGGTCGAGCGCCCGGACGGCACCTTTCTGGAGGTCCCGCCGATGGAGGGCGCCTTCGTGGTCAACCTCGGCGAGCTGCTGGAGGTGGCCACGGACGGGTACCTCAAGGCCACCAACCACCGGGTGGTCAGCCCGGCCGGCGCCCGCGAGCGGTTCTCCGTGCCGTTCTTCTACAACCCGCGCCTGGACGCCCACATCGAGCCGCTGGACTTCCCGCTCGCCCACCACGCCCCCGGCGCCACCGAGGACCCGGAGAACCCGCTGTTCGCCGAGTTCGGCCTCAACGAGTGGAAGGGGTACACCCGGGCCCATCCCGAGGTCACCCGCCGCCACCACGCCGACCTCGCCGAGGCCTCGTCCCGCTAGGTCCCGACGGGCCAGGCCCCGACGGGCCCCGTGGGCCGTCCGCGCGCCCCGTCCGCCCCCGCCGCCACCACGCGCCGGGGGCGGACCCGTGTGCGGACGCGGGGCGGCGCGGGCCCGGACCGGCACGTGGTGGACCCGCACGCCCGGCACTGTCACACTGCAGCTGTCACAGCGGAAGTGTGCCAGCGCAGGAGGCGACGGATGGGGGAAGCCGTGGAGGACGGGGTGGTCCGGCTCACGGTGGACGAGCTGGCGGCGCGGGCCGGGGTGACGGTGCGGACGGTCCGGTTCTACGGGACGAAGGGGCTGCTCCCGCCGCCGGAGCTGGGCCCGCGACGGGTCGGGCTGTACGGCCCGGCGCACCTGGACCGGCTGGGGCTGATCGAGGAACTGCAGCGCCAGGGCCTCACCCTGGCCGCGATCGAGCGGTACCTGGCGCAGCTGCCGGAGGACAGCACGCCGCTGGACCTGGCGATCCACCGGGCGCTGGTGGCGTCCTGGACGCCGGAGGCGGTGGAGGAGCTGGGCCGGGCGCAGCTGGAGCGG
Source organism: Kitasatospora sp. NPDC051702 (assembly GCF_040681575.1). Classification (NCBI taxonomy): domain Bacteria; kingdom Bacillati; phylum Actinomycetota; class Actinomycetes; order Kitasatosporales; family Streptomycetaceae; genus Kitasatospora; species Kitasatospora sp. NPDC051702. Next base: position 39,867 of record NZ_JBFAZB010000041.1, on the reverse strand, counting down.
CGGGCCGGGCGCGGCCTGTCGGAGGAACAGGTCGGCCGGCTGGCGGCGATGGGGGCCGTGGAGCGCACGGCCGATCCCGAGGTGTTCCGGGTGGATCCGGGCCTGCTGCCACTCGGGGTGCGGATCCTGGACGTCCCGATCCCGCTGGAGACGCTGCTGGCCGCCCGCGCGGTGGTGCTGGAGCACAGCCGGGCGACGGCCCGGGAGTTGCAGCGGCTGTTCCGGGAGACGGTGTGGAAGCCGTACCGGGAGAGCGAGCCGGCTCCGGAGGAGCTGGCCCGGATGAAGGCGCTGACGGACCACATCCAGCCGATGGTGGCGCAGGCGCTGGTCACGGCGTTCCAGCGGTCGTTGCGGGAGGAGCTGGGCGGGGCCGTGCTGGGCACGGCCCCGCCCGCGCGGGACTGACGGTCGCTCGGTCCGGTGCGGAACCTGCGGTCACTCGGTCCGGTGCGGAACGACGGTCACTCGGTCCCTCGCCTGAGCGGCGGTCAGTCCGTGAAGGTGCGCCCCTCCGCCGCGATCCGCTCCAGCAGCGCCGGCGGCGCGAACCGCTCGCCGTAGGCGGCGGCGAGTTCGCGGGCGCGGGCCGCGAAGCCGGCCGGGCCGCCCCGGTACCCGTTGACGTACTGGAAGACGCCGCCGGTCCAGGCCGGGAAGCCGATGCCGAGGATGGAGCCCACGTTGGCGTCGGCCACCGAGGTCAGCACGCCCTCCTCCAGGCAGCGCACCGAGTCCAGCGCCTCGCTGAACAGCATCCGCTCCTTGAGGTCCTCGAAGGGCACCTCGGCCCCGCCCGCGCCGGAGAAGTGCTCCAGCAGTCCGGGCCAGAGCCGCCCGCGGCCGCCGTCCTCGCCGTACTCGTAGAAGCCGGCGCCGCCGCTGCGCCCGGGGCGCCCGAACTCGTCGACCATCCGGTCGATCACGGCGTCCGCCGGGTGAGGGGTCCAGCTGCCGCCGGTCGACTCGACGGCCCGCCGGTACTCGTCGCGGATCTTGCGCGGCAGGGTGAGGGTGAGCTCGTCCATCAGCGAGAGCACCTTGGCCGGGTAGCCGGCCTGCGCCGCGGCCTGCTCGACGCTGGCCGGGTGGACGCCCTCGCCGATCATGGCGACGCCCTCGTTGAGGAACTGCCCGATGACCCGCGAGGTGAAGAAGCCGCGCGAGTCGTTGACCACGATCGGGGTGCGGTCGATCTGCCGGACCAGGTCGAAGGCGCGGGCGAGCGCCTCGTCACCGGTCTGCGGGCCGCGGATGATCTCGACCAGGCGCATCTTGTCGACCGGGGAGAAGAAGTGCAGGCCGATGAAGTCGGCGGTGCGCTCGACGCCCTCGGCGAGCACCCCGATCGGCAGCGTGGAGGTGTTGGAGCAGAGCAGCGCGTCGGGGGCGACGACGCCCTCGATCTCCCGGAACACCTCGTGCTTGAGCTCGGTGTTCTCGAAGACCGCCTCGATGACCGCGTCGCAGCCGGCCAGGTCCGCGGGTTCGGCGGTGGGGGTGATCCGGGCGAGCAGCGCGTCGCGCTTGGCCTCGGTGGAGCGGCCGCGGGCGATCGCCTTGTCCAGCAGCCCGGCGGAGTAGGCCTTGCCGCGCTCGGCGGCCTCCAGGCTCACGTCCTTGAGCACGACCTCGATGCCGGCCCTGGCGCAGGTGTAGGCGATGCCCGCACCCATCATGCCGGCGCCGAGCACGGCGACCCGGCGGACCGTCCGCTTCTCGACGTCCTTGGGGCGCCCGGCACCGGAGTTGACGGCCTGCATGTCGAAGAACAGCGCCTGGATCATGTTCTTGCTGGTCTGGCCGCAGGCCAGCTCGGTGAAGTAGCGGGCCTCGACCACCATCGCGGTGTCGACGTCGACCTGGGCGCTCTCCACGGCGGCGGCCAGGATGTTGCGCGGGGCCGGGTAGGGGGCGCCGTTCAGCTGCTTGCGCAGGTTGGCGGGGAAGGCGGGCAGGTTGGCGGCGAAGGCCGGGGTCGCCGGGGTGCCGCCGGGGATCCGGTAGCCCTTGACGTCCCAGGGCTGGACGGCGGTCGGGTTGGCCTCGATCCAGGCCCGGGCCCGGGCGGTGAGCTCCTCCGGGGTGGCCACGAGCTCGTGGACCAGCCCGTGCTCCAGGGCCTGCGCCGGGCGGTACTGGCGGCCCTCCAGCAGGAACTTCAGCAGGGCGTCGGTGATGCCGAACAGTCGCACGGTGCGGACCACGCCGCCGCCTCCGGGCAGCAGGCCGAGGGTGACCTCGGGCAGGCCGAGCCGGCTGGCCGGGGTGTCCAGGGCGATCCGGTGGTGGCAGGCGAGGGCGATCTCCAGGCCGCCGCCGAGCGCGCTGCCGTTGACGGCGGCGACGACGGGCCGGCCCAGGGTCTCCAGCCTGCGCAGCGCGCGCTTGATCCGCAGGGACTTCTCCAGGACGGCGGCGGCGTCCTCGGGGCGGGCGGCGGAGAGCATCCGCAGGTCTCCCCCGGCGAAGAAGGTCCGCTTGCCGGAGGTGACGATCACCCCGCGCAGCTCCCCCGCCCCGGCGAGCGCGGCCAGCCGCTCGACGACGGCGTCGAAGTCGGCGGTGAAGGCCTCGTTCATGGTGTTGACGGACTGGGTGGGGTCGTCGAGGACGAGGGTGACCACGCCGTCCTGGTCCTGCTCCCAGCGGATGGTGGTGGTGTCGCTCATGAGTTCAGGGTCTCCAGGTCTACCAGGGGGTCAGACGCGCTCGACGATGGTGGCCACGCCCATGCCGCCGCCCACGCACAGGGTGATCAGGCCGTACCGGAGGTCGCGCCGCTCCAGCTCGTCGACGACCGTGCCGAGCAGCATCGCGCCGGTGGCGCCGAGCGGGTGGCCGAGGGCGATGGCGCCGCCGTTGACGTTGACCTGGTCGGGCCGGAAGCCGAGTTCGCGGATGAAGCGCAGGGCGACGGCCGCGAAGGCCTCGTTGATCTCGACCAGGTCGATGTCGGCGGCGGTGAGCCCGGCCTTGGCGAGCGCCTTGCGGGTGGCCGGGGCGGGGCCGGTGAGCATGATGGTGGGCTCGGAGCCGGAGACGGCGGCGGAGACGATCCGGGCCCGCGGGCGCAGCCCGTACCGCTCGCCGACCTCGCGGTTGCCGATGGCGACGAGCGCGGCGCCGTCGACGATGCCGGAGGAGTTGCCGGCGTGGTGGACGTGGTCGACGGCCTCCACCCAGTGGTACTTCTGCAGGGCGACGGCGTCGAATCCGCCGGCCTCGCCGATGGCGGCGAAGGAGGGCTTGAGGCCGGCCAGGGTCTCCACGGTGGTGCCGGGGCGGATGAACTCGTCGCGCTCCAGCACGACCAGGCCGTTGCGGTCGCGCACCGGGACGACCGAGCGGTCGAACAGGCCGTCCGCCTGGGCCTTGGCGGCGCGGGCCTGGGACTCGGCGGCGAAGGCGTCCACGTCGGTGCGGGAGAGGCCCTCGAGGGTGGCGATCAGGTCGGCGCCGATGCCCTGCGGGACGAAGTTCGTCTCGTAGGAGGTCATCGGGTCGGCGAACCAGGCGCCGCCGTCGGAGCCCATCTTGACACGGGACATCGACTCCACCCCGCCGGCCAGGACGAGGTCCTCCCAGCCCGAGCGGACCTTGGCGGCGGCCAGGTTGACGGCCTCCAGTCCGGAGGCGCAGAAGCGGTTCTCCTGGACGCCGGCCACCGTGTCGGGCAGGCCGGCCGCGATGGCGGCGATCCGGGCGATGTCCGAGCCCTGGTCGCCGATCGGGCTGACCACGCCGAGCACGATGTCGTCGACCGCGGCCGGGTCCAGGTCGGGGAACCGGCGGCGCAGTTCGTGGATGAGGCCGACGACGAGGTCGATCGGCTTGGTGCCGTGCAGCGAGCCGGTGGCCTTGCCCCGGCCGCGCGGGGTGCGGATCGCGTCGTAGACGTACGCTTCGGTGGTCACGGTGGAGAGCCTTTCGGGGGCAGCTTTCGGGGGGTGGCTTCCGGGGCGGGCGGGTCCGGGCTCGGGCTCGGGCTCGGGCTCGGGCTCGGGGCGGGTGCTCAGCCGAGGATGGAGCGGCCGACGATCTCCTTCATGATCTCGGTGGTGCCGCCGTAGATGGTCTGGATCCGGCCGTCGGTGAACGCCCGGGCGACCGGGAACTCGCTCATGTAGCCGTAGCCGCCGTGCAGTTGGAGGCAGCGGTCGGCGGTGCGCTTCTGCAGCTCGGTGGCCCACCACTTGGCCATCGAGGCGTCCGCCGGGGTGAGCGCGTAACGGTTGTGCTCGGTGATGCAGCGGTCGACGAAGGCCCGGGTGACGGCGCACTCGGTGGCGAGCTCGGCGATCTCGAAGCGGACGTGCTGGAGCTTGGCGAGCGGGCGGCCGAAGGCCTCGCGCCGCTTGACGTGGTCGGTGGTGATCTCCACCAGGTACTCGGCCCCGGCGATCGCCGCGGCCGCGATGGTCAGCCGCTCCTGGGCGAGGTTCTGCATCAGGTGGACGAAGCCGCCGTTCAGCTCGCCGAGCAGGTTCTCCTTCGGCACCCGGACGTCCTGGAAGAACAGCTCTGCGGTGTCCTGGGCCTTCTGGCCGATCTTGTCGAGGTTGCGCCCGCGCTCGAACCCCGGCATCCCGCGCTCGACGACCAGCAGGCTCAGCCCGTGCGCGCCGCCCTCCGGGGTGGTGCGGGCGACCACGATCACCAGGTCGGCGAGGATGCCGTTGGAGATGAAGGTCTTCGCGCCGTCGAGCAGGTAGTGGTCGCCCTGGTCGACCGCGCGGGTGCGGATGCCCTGCAGGTCGGACCCGGTGCCGGGTTCGGTCATCGCGATCGCGGTGATCAGCTCGCCGGTGCAGAACCCGGGCAGCCAGCGGCGCTTCTGCTCCTCGGTGGCGAGCGAGGTGAGGTAGGGGCCGATGATGTCGTTGTGCAGGCCGATCGCCAGCCCGGAGGCGCCGGCCCGGGCGAACTCCTCGGCCAGTACGGCGGCGTAGCGGAAGTCCGCGGCGCCGCCGCCGCCGAACTCCTCGGGCACGGCCGTGCCCAGCAGGCCCTGGCGGCCGGCCGCGAGCCAGGCGGAGCGGTCGACGATGCCGGCCTTCTCCCAGCGGTCGTAGTGCGGCAGCACCTCCTTGGCGAGGAAGGCCCGCACGACCTGCCGGAAGTCCTCGTGCTGCTCGGTGTAGATCTCGCGCTGCAACGCTACGCTCCCTGTCCTGTCTCGGAATCGGGTGCCGCCGTCCCGGAATCGGCTGCCGCGGCCCCGGCGTCGGGCGCCACGGCCCCGGCATCGGGTCGCGCCGCCTCGGCATCGGGGGCCACGGCCCCGGCATCGGTGGCCGTCGGGCGGAGCGAGGGCACCGCCCAGTCGCGCGCCACCTCGGCGGTGTCGGCGCCCGGCCGGGCGGGCGGGCGGCGCACCGCGCCCGGGGTGGCGGAGAACCGCGGGGCGGGGGCGGGCTGGGTGACCCCGTCCACCTCCAGATAGGTGCCGCGGGCCACCAGGTGCGCGTCCGCGGCTGACTGACGCATCGTCAGCACCGGCTCCACACAGGCGTCGGAGCCCGCGAAGACGGCCTCCCACTCGGCCCTGGTGCGGGTGGCGAAGCGGGCGGCGATCAGGCCCCGCAGTTCGGGCCAGCGGGCCGGGTCGTGCTGGCCGGGGGCGTCCGGGCCGAGCTCCAGCAGCCGGGCGAACTCGGCGTAGAACCGCGGCTCCAGCGCCCCCACCGCCACGTACCCGCCGTCCGCCGCCCGGTAGACCGCGTAGAACGGCGCACCGCCGTCCAGCAGGTTCACCCCCCGGCGGTCCTGCCAGTGGCCGGCCGCGAGCAGGCCCCAGAGCATGCTCGACAGGTGCGCCGCGCCGTCCACGATCGCCGCGTCCACGACCTGGCCGGCGCCGGTGGCGCGGGCGTGGTGCAGGGCGGCGAGCAGGCCGACGGCGAGGTAGAGCGAGCCGCCGGCGTAGTCGCCCAGCAGGTTGGCCGGGATGCCGGGCGGCTGGTCCGGCCCGCCGGGCGCGGCGACCACCCCGAGCACCCCGGCCACGGCGGCGTACCCGAGGTCGTGGCCGGCCGCGGCGGCACGCGGCCCCTGCTGCCCCCAGCCGGTCATCCGCCCGTACACCAGGGCGGGGTTGCGGGCCAGGCAGGCGTGCGGGCCGACGCCGAGTCGTTCGGCGACGCCGGGGCGGTACCCCTCGATCAGCAGGTCGGCCCGTTCGACCAGGTCGAGCACCCGGCCGGCGCCCTCCGGGGACTTCAGGTCGATCAGCACCGAGCGCTTGTTGCGGTTGGTGACGTCCCGGGCCGGGTCGATCCCCAGCGGGGACGGGTCCGGCCGGTCGACCCGCACGACGTCGGCGCCGAGGTCCGCCAGCAGCATCGCCGCGAACGGCCCCGGCCCGATCCCGGCGAGCTCGACGACCCTGACCCCCGCCAAGGGACCGGCCCCGGTGCCCGGCGGAGTGCTCGTGTCACGCACTGGCTGCAGACCCTTCGGGGTTTGACAGTAAAGCTGTAACACTCGCGATGATAGGGAAGCGACCCGCCGGTAACAAGACCCCCGCGGGCCGGGCGACGGCCGGGGTGACCGCCGGGGCGGTGGTCCGACGACGGTACGGCGACGCGCTCCGGGACCAGGCGGCGACGGTACGACGACGCCGAGGCGACCGACCCGGAACCGACCGGCCCGGACCCGACGGGCCTAGAACCAGGGGGCGGCCGCCGCGGTCAGGGCCTGCAGGGCCGCGGTCAGCGCCGTGGCGGCGCCCAGGGCACCGGTCAGGGTGAAGACCGCGCGCCTGATCCGCCCGGCCCCGGCCCCGCTCCCGGCCCCGCCGGCCCCCGCCGCGTCGGCGACCTCGGCGAGGGCCTCACCGGCCACGTCCGCCGCACCCGGCGGCAGCTCCCCCGGGGCGAGCGCCCGCAGCTGCGCCCGCAGCGCCTCCACGGCGTCGAGCAGGGCGCGCAGTTCCGGCGCCTCGCCCGGGGCCGGGGCGCCCTGCTGGTGGGTGTACTCCGCGCGGGCGTGGCCGCCGCTCTGCACGATGCCGGTGACGTTCCCGGTGATGCTGATCCCGGTCCCGCCGTCGGACGCGTTCGCCATCTCGGTCGACTCCTCTGCTCTTCGGGTGGTCCGGTCCGGGGTCGTCCCGGGCCGGAACGCTCTGGGGTGGCCCGCGGTGTCACCGGGGCGCAGTCCTGCCGGGGCGCAGTCCTGCCGGGGCCCGACCCTGGCGGGGCTCAGTCCGGCCGGGGGCTGCCGACGCGCGGCGCGGGGGTGGCGATCGGCTGGTACCAGGCGGCGGCCGACTCCCCGCTCTGCACCACGCCGTGCACGTCGCCGTGCACCTGCACCCCGTGGTTGACCACCACGTTCTGGAGCGCCCGCGCCCCCTCCGTCCGGTAGCCGTGCTCGCGCAGGCACTCCTGGACGGCCGTCACGATCCGGGCCCGGACGCACTTCAGGTACCGCTGGACGTCCATCTCCTGGAACAGCTGCTGGTACGCGGGCTCCGCGCCCAGCTCCCGGACGGACAGCGCGGGCCCGTGGTCGACCAGCCGGTTCTCCCGGCACATCCGCGCGTACCAGGCGGCGTTGCGCACGGCGGCCCGGCGGCTGCGGGCCGCGCGGCGCACCACCCCGGCCGAGCCCGCCACCAGGGCGGGCAGCGACAGCAGCGCCGCCGCGGCGAGACCGGTCCACTCGGCCGCCCCGGTGGCCGGGGTGGCGGTGTCGATCGCGTGGTAGGCCCGGGCGACCGGCGGGAGCACGAAGGCCCGGCTCTCCAGGAACAGCTGCCCGCCCTGGAGTTGGGCCCGGACGAACACGGTGACGACGATCTCCTCGTGCCAGCCGGACACCCGCACCGCGAGGAAGTGCCGCAGGCGTTCCTCGGCCGCGAGGTCGACGCTCTCCACCCACCAGCCCGCCGGGTCCCGCAGGCCGCGGTTCAGGGCGGCGGCGCAGCGGGCCGCGTAGGGCGCCAGGGCCGCGAAGGCGGTGCCCGGGCCGTGCCCGCACCAGTCGCCGGCCGGGCCGAGGCGCTTGCCGCTCTTGAACACCAGGTCGTCCACGGCGATGCCGTGCAGGCGGTCGCCGGGGTAGGCCGGGGCGCCCGCCGCACCGAGCCGGGCGAGCTCGGTGCGCAGCCGGGCGTGGACGGCCGGGGCGGTCAGCGGTGCCCGGGCGGCGTCCGGACCTGCCGAGGGGCCCGCCGAGGGGCCTACCGAAGGACCTGCCGAGAAGTCGGCCGGGTCGCCGGCCGTCGGGTCGGGCACCAGCTCGTCGGCGAAGGACCAGTGGTCGACCTCGATCCCGGCGCCGACGAAGGGCGCGTAGTCGCTGTAGACCACGTCGGGGTCGGCCTGCTGCCGGGCGAGCCGCCGGTAGAGGTCCTGGTGGGCCGGGTCCGGGTCCTCGGGGGCGGCGGCGCGGCCGGTTCCGAGGTCGTGCAGGGTCAGTTCGAGGCGCCGGTGGCCGGCCAGGGCCACCGCGAACCAGACCGCGACCAGTCCGGCGATCCACGGCCACCCGATGGCCGCGGCCGAGGTCAGCGCCCAGCCGACGGCCAGCCAGTTGCCGAGCCGGCGGCGCCCGGGCCGCCCGGACCGGACCAGCCAGGCCGCGACCAGCGCCAGCGGGAGGGCCAGCTGCAACAGCCAGATCCGCAGCAGCGGGTCGAGCGCCCCGGCCGGGCCGCCCTCCGCCACGGCGAGGACGGCGCAGACCGTGAGGACCGGCACCACGGCCGCCGCCAGCAGGACCAGCACCGCCCGGGCGACGGCTTGGCGCCGGGCGGCGTAGCACTCCGCGAGCACCGCCACCAGGTCGACCCCGGGGGTCGGCGGCGGCACCCGGTAGGGGTGCTCGGCCAGCTCCTCGATCACCGCGTCGCGGAAGGCCGGATCGAGGTGGGCACCCGCCCGCAGGTAGGCGGTGGCGTCGCCGCGGGGCGTCCCGGTCTGGGCCTGGATGAGCTGCTGGAGCGGGTCCACCGCCGGGACGCCGGGCGGCGGCGGGGGTGTCTGCGGCCGCCGGGGCGGCGGTACCGGTGCGGACGGCTCGGTCATGGCGGGTCCCCTCCCGTCGACTGCGGATCCCCGCACCCGCGCCGGCCGGCGCGGGTGCGGGTGCGGTGCGCTGCGCCCGCCGGCCCGTACGGTGCGCCGACGGGCGCGCGCCGCGCGTGCGGGTTCCTGCGGTGCGCGTGCGGTTCGTACGGTGCGCGTGCGGATCAACGAGCCTCCCCCGGGCCGGGAGGAGGGGCGCGCGGGAAGATCCCCCGGGAGGGGGAGGGCGACCCTTCACCGGGTTGACGTGGCGCCCCCGGGCGGGGCGCGACCGTGGAACCCATGAGGACCTACGAGAACGCGGTGCGGGCGGGGGCGGCCTGGGTCGCCGTCCTGGCGACGGTGCCGTACCTGACGCTCAAGACGCTCTGGCTGACCGGCCATCCGGTGGGCGCCGACGACCCGGCCGCCCTGGACGCGCTCTGGCTGGTGAACCTGCTCACCTTCGGCATGGACGCCGTCGCCCTGGCCCTGGCCCTGGCCTTCGTCCGGCCATGGGGCCGGCGGGCGCCCGCCGGGCTGGTGGCGTTCCCGATGTGGGTCGCCACCGGACTGCTCGGAACCATCCTCGTCGCGCTGCCGCTGCTCCTGCTGAGCACCCTGCTGGCCGGCCCCGCTCCGGAGAGCCGCCAGGACGGCCCCGACGGGCTCGGCGGCTGGGTCTTCGGGGTGGTGTACGGCGGGTTCGCCGTCCAGGGGGTCGCCCTGCTCACCGCCTTCGCGCTGTACGCCCGGCGGCGCTGGCCGGGCCTGCTGCGGGAGCGGATCGGCGACCTGCCCGACTCCCCCACGCTGACCGTGCAGCGCACGCTCGCCTGCGCCGCCGCCCTGCTCGCCCTGGGCGTCGCGGCGGCCCGCACCTACTGGGCCTGCGGCGGCACCGCCGGGCTGCCGACGACCATGGCCGAGGACCACAACCGGGGCGTGGCGGTGATGGAGGGGGTGACCGCGGTGATGGCGGTGGCCGCCGTCGGCGCGCTGCTGGCCCTCGTGTTCCGGGCCGGGCCGCGGCGGCGGCTGGTCGGGCCGCTGCTCGTGGCCTGGACGGCCTCCGGCTCGCTGTTCGGCTGGGGCGGCTGGCAGGTGGTGGCCTTCGGCGCGACCACGACCAGGGTGACGGACCTGGGCAAGGCCGTTCCCGGGCTGATGCCGCTGGTGCAGGCCGCCCAGGTGGTGACGGGGCTGCTGGTCCTGGTGGTGGGCGCGGTGGCGCTGGTGGAGCGGGCGGCGGCGCGACGGGTGGCGGCGGGTGCGGCCGGTACGGCCGGTACCGGGCCCCGGCCCGGGCGGATGGCTCTCCCCGGAGCGGCCGCTGACGTAGAGTCGCCCGGGTGAACACGGGGGTGGGCAGCCGGATCCGGCGTGCGGCCGGGGCCGGGTTCGGCCGGCGGGCGCGACTGCGCTGGACGCACCTGGTGCTGGGCGGCGCCCTGCTGATGCCGTACTGGATGCTCTCGGTGGTGCTGTTCGGGGCGCTCAACCCGGCCCAGGGGCACCTGCGCCAGGTGCTGTTGCAGATCGCCTCGCTGTTCACCTCCCTGCCGATGGCCGCCGTCACCGCGCTGGTGCCGACCGTCCGCCCGCTGGAGGGGGCCGCGGCGCGGGCGCTGTGCGCGGCGGAGCGGCCCGAGGAGCTGGCGACCGGTCCGTCCCGCTCGTGGGCGGCCCGCCGGCGCACCGCGCTCTGGTACGTGCTGCACCTGTTCTTCGGCGGGGTGGTCTCCGGGATGACGCTCGCCGGGGTGCCGTTCGCGGTGGTGCTGATGTTCTCCTTCGGCGGGGCCGCGGACCTCGCGCAGTACTGGGAGAACCGTTTCCCCGGCTGGATGCTCACCGGGCCGGCGCTGGGCCTCGCCGTCCTACTGCTGATCGTCGTCACCAACGCCGCCTGCGGCGCGCTGCTGGCCCGCTGGGCCCCCGTCCTGCTCGGCCCGACCCCGGAGGAGCGGCTGGCCGCGGCCGAGCGCCGGGCCACCGTACTGGCCCAGCGCAACCGGCTGGCCCGCGAGCTGCACGACTCGGTCGGCCACGCGCTCAGCGCCGTCGGCATCCAGGCCTCGGCGGCCGCCCGGGTGCTGCGCAGCGACCCGGACTTCGCGGCCGAGGCGCTGCAGGCGATCGAGGAGACCGCACGGGCGGCCGTCGCCGAGCTGGACACCGTGCTCGGGCTGCTGCGCGAGGAGGACGCCGCCGGACCGGCCGGCCCCACCCTCGGCGGGCTGGACGACCTGCTGCGCCAACTGGCCCGCACCGGCGTCACGGTGTCCGCCGACCTGGCCCCCGGCCTGGCCCGGCTGCCGGCCGGGGTCTCCCGCGAGGCCTACCGGATCGTGCAGGAGGGCCTGACCAACGTGCTGCGGCACGCCGGGCCCGCACCGGCCGGGCTGCGGGTGGCGCTGGCCGGGGGCCGGCTGGAGATCGAACTGACCAACCCGCTGGGCACCGCCCGCCCGAGCCGCCCCGGCGGCGGGCGGGGGCTGCGCGGGATCGGGGAGCGCGCGACGGCCCTGCGCGGCGGCAGCACGGCCGGGCCCAGCGCGGACGGGACGACGTGGCGGCTGGCCGTCTGGCTGCCGGTGGGAGGAACAGCAGGATGAACGAGTACGACCGCGACGGGCACCGCCGCGACGGGGGCGTCCGCCAGGACGGCCAGCACCGCGACGGCCAGCACCGCGACGGGCACCACCGCGACGGGGGTGCCGGCGGCGGGACCGTCCGCGTGGTGATCGCCGACGACGAGCGGCTGGTGCGGGCCGGCCTGCGGGTGGTGATCGACGCCGAGCCGGACCTCACCGTGGTCGGCGAGGCCGCGGACGGCGCCGAGGTCGTCCCGCTGGTGCGCGAGCTGCGACCGGACGTGGTGCTGATGGACGTCCGGATGCCCGGCATCGACGGCATCCGGGCCACCGAGCAGCTGGTCGGCGGGATGGCCGAGCCTCCGCGGATCCTGGTGGTCACCACCTTCGAGCACGACGACCACGTGTACGACGCGCTGCGGGCCGGCGCGGCCGGGTTCCTGCTCAAGCGGGCGCGGGCCGAGGAGATGGTCCAAGCGGTGCGGCTGGTCGCGCGCGGCGACTCGCTGCTCTTCCCGGCGGCCGTCCGCGAACTCGCGCTGCGCCAAGGCGCGGAGTCCCGCCGGGCCGCCGCCCCGGAGCGCGGGCCGATCGGCCGGCTGACCGAACGGGAGGGCCAGGTGCTGCGGTTGATGGCCACCGGCCTCAACAACGGCGAGATCGCCCGGGAGCTGGTGGTCAGCCAGGAGACGGTGAAGACGCACGTGGGCGGCGTGCTCGCCAAGCTCGGTGCCCGCGACCGCACCCAGGCGGTGATCGCCGCGTACGAGTCGGGCTTCGTGCTGCCGGGCTGAGGACACCTGCCGGTGAGCGGACCGCCCGGGCCGTCCGGTCACCGGCAGGGACGTTTCTTCCGTCCGGCCGCTACCTGCGAGTAGAGTGCGGGATTCCCCCGCAACCGCCCGATACCTCCCGTATCGCCTGGAACGAACTGGTGGCCGCATGACTGTCCGGACCCGCCCCGCGCTCTGGTGGCGCATGGGAATCGTGCTCTCGGCGGGCCTCGGCCTGACCCTCGGGACGGCGCCACTGGTGTACTTCACCGTGCAGAGCAACGTCATCGTGCTCGGCTACTTCATCGGCGCGGTGTACTGGATGACCGAGCGCGGCACCGTGGACGCGCCCGCGCCCCGGCTGCGCGGCGCCGCCACCCTCTACATCCTGATCACCGGGCTGGTCTCGCACATCCTGCTCCAGCACGGCGCCAACCCGCTGCCCGGGCTGGTCGACGGGCCGGACCGGCTCGCCCACTGGTCGTCCTTCTTCCTGCACTACGTCACGCCGGTGATGGTGATCGTCGACTGGCTGGTGCTGAAGCCGCGCAACGCGGCGGCCTGGAAGGACGTCCCGTTGTGGCTGGCGTTCCCGCTCGGCTACGCCGCGATCGTGCTGACCCGCAACGCGCTCTTCGACGACTACCCGACGCCCTACCCCTACTTCTTCTTCGACCCCACCACCAAGGGCTACGGCTACGTCTGGGGCCAGATCGCCCTGCTGACCGTCGAGTTCACCGTGCTCGCGGCCGCCGTGGTCGGCCTCGACCGACTCGGCACCCTGGTGGCCGCCAGACTCCGGCCCGCCCGGGCCTAGCACGCCCGCCCGGGCGCACCGGTCCCCGCCCGACGACGGCCGCGAGCGGCGACCGGCCTCAGATCCGCCAGGCGCGGATCCGGTCGGCCGCCGCGTACACGTCCGCCCGCCCCTCGGCGACGTCCCTCGCCAGCTCGACCAGCGCCCCGTACGGCGGGTCGACGCCCTCCCCGGCCGCGTGCATGTACGCGGCCGTCGTCATGCAGGCGTACAGGTTGTTGCGCACCGGCAGCGGCCGCAGCAGCACGATCGTGTGCATCAGGGTGGCCGCGCACCAGGCGGCGTCCGCGTCGTGGCCGAGCTGGGCGGTGTTCACCCGGTGCCGGGCGACGGCGGCCTGCAGCGCCGAGTAGTCCCGCACGCTGAGGTCCTCGGGCGAGGCCAGCTCCTGGACGTCCAGCAGCCAGCGCAGGTCGACGTGGAGCAGCGCCCGCTCCGCACCCCTGCCGTTCACGCGGCGGGCGCGTCCTCCGGGAACGCGGCGTCGAACTCGGCCCGGTGCGCCTTCCAGAACGCCACCGCGTGGTCCACGAACACCCGCCGCTGCTGCTCCCGCACGCTCAGGTCGTGGACGTAGGCCTTGACGCTCTTCCCGTCGGCGGCGGCGGCCTCGCGGATCGCGGCGAGCTCGTGCTCCGTGTACTCGATGTTGAGCGCAGGCATGGCGCCGATGGTACTGGAGCACACCGGAGTTGGGTACCGAACCGGCCCCGCCGCCGGAGCCCGCCGGAGCCCGCGACAGGGCCCACGGGCTCCGGCCGGGCGCCCCGCCACGGCGCCGCCGGGGAGCCGGCCGTGCCCGGGGCACGGCCCGGGCACGGCCGGCGGTGGCACCGCACCGGCGCCGTCACATCGGGTCCACCGCCCGCAGGTCGCCGTCCAGCTCCAACCACCTGGTCGGGCCCAGGCCGCGCAGGAACGGCAGGTCGTGGCTGGCCACGATCAGCGCGCCCCGGTAGGCGGCGAGCGCCTCGGTGAGCTGGCGGACGCTGGCGAGGTCCAGGTTGTTGGTCGGCTCGTCGAGCAGCAGCAGCTGCGGCGGCGGGTCGGCCAGCAGCAGGGCGGCCAGGGTGGCCCGGAACCGCTCGCCCCCGGAGAGGGTGGCGGCCCGCTGGTCGGCCCGGCCGCCGCGGAACAGGAAGCGCGCCAGCCGGGCCCGGATCGCGTTGTCCCCCGCCGAGGGGGCGAAGGACTTGACGTTCTCCACCACGGTGAGCCCGTCGTCCAGCAGGTCGAGCCGCTGCGGCAGGTGGCGCAGCGGCACCGGGGTGGTGATCTCCCCCTCCAGCGCCGCGAGTTCGCCCGCGACGGCTCGCAGCAGGGTGCTCTTGCCCGCGCCGTTGCGGCCGACCAGGGCGACCCGCTCGGGGCCGCGCAGATCGAGGTCGGCGGTGATGCCGTGCGGCAGCCGGACCTTCTGCAGGGTGAGCACGGTGCGCCCGGCCGGGACGGCGGTGCGCGGCAGGTCGATCCGGATCGCGGCGTCGTCGCGGACGGCCTCCTCCGCGGCGGTGAGCCGCTGCCTGGCCTCCTCCAGGCGTTCGGTGTGCATGCCCTGGAGCCGCCCGGCCGTCTCCTGGCCCTGGCGTTTGAGCTTGCCCGCGACGATGTGCGGGTCGTTGCGGGCGATCGAGCGCTTCCTCCCGTAGCTGGCGCTGCGCTCGAGCCGGACGCGGGCCTCGGTGAGGTCCCGCTTCTGGCGCTGGACGTCGGCCTCGGCGTTGCGCAGGAGCCGCTCGGCCGTCTCCTGCTGGGCGGCCAGGGTGCGCTCGTACGCGGCGAAGTTGCCCCCGTACCACGTCACCGCGCCGTCCCTCAGGTCGGCGATCTGGTCGACGTGCTGCAGCAGTTCGCGGTCGTGGCTGACGATCAGCATGACGCCGTGCCAGCCCGCCACCGTCTCGTAGAGCCGCTCCCGGGCGGCCCGGTCGAGGTTGTTGGTGGGCTCGTCCAGCAGCAGGACGTCGGGGCGGCGCATGAGCAGCGCGGCGAGGCGCAGCAACACGGCCTCGCCGCCGGAGAGTTCGCCGGTGGTGCGGTCGAGGTCGAGCCGGTGCAGGCCGAGCCGGTCGAGGGTGGCGCGGGCGCGCTCCTCGACGTCCCAGTCGTCGCCGACCGCGTCGAAGTGGCGCTGGTCGGTGTCGCCGGACTCGATGGCGTGCAGGGCCTCGCGGGCGGCCCGGACGCCGAGCGCCTCGTCCACCCGCAGCCCGGTGTCCAGCGTCAGGCCCTGCGGGAGGTGGCCGAGTTCGCCGTCGACCCGGACGGTGCCGCCGGTCGGGGTCAGCTCGCCGGCCAGCAGCCGCAGCAGGGTGGACTTGCCGGCGCCGTTGAGCCCGATCAGGCCGGTGCGGCCGGGGCCGACCGCGAGGTGGAAGCCGTCCAGGACGGGCTTGCCGTCCGGCCACTCGAAGGACAGGTCGGTGCAGAGCACGGCGGTGGTGGGTTGTGCCATGAAGGGACTCCCGGATGGTTGCCGAAGGAAGGGGGAGCAACACGGGGAGACACCGCGGGTGCGGGCCGCTACGGCCGGGGGGAGTCGCCGGAGGTCGGCCGCGCGTCCAGGAGGACGCGCGGGGACCGGGCTCGCCAGGGGGCCGTGACCGAGGTCGCACACTCGCGCACCGCACGGCAACAGGCCTGCGCGGCGGGGGCGGTGTCCCGGGACCTCAGTAGAGCAACGGCCTTCTCCTTGTCTGGCTGGTGGCTCGGACCACGCTACGCACGCCGCCGGACGCGGACAACCGGTTTTCGGGCGCCGGAGGAGGGCGGGTGCCGATCCGGTGCCGATCCGGTGACGGCTCCGTCCCAGCCCGGGGCGGGCGTAAGGAGGTCCTTATCCGCATGGCAGACTCCTCACCTGCCGCACCTGCGGCCCCTCCCGGGGCCGTACCCGCGGAACGGGGCGTGCGGCCGTTATTCACAGGGGGAACTGAACTCATGTCACCGATATCCCGGCCGAGCCGTGCCGTCCTGGGCGCTTCCGTCGCCGCGCTGACCGTGCTGGCCGCCACCTCGTGCGGCCCCGACAACAGCGACCCGGCCGGGGCCCAGACCGCGGCCCCCACGGTGGCCGCCAGCGCCTCCGGCAAGCCGGGCGCGGCGCCGCTCAAGCTGCCGACCGTCGAAGAGCTGAAGACCTGGAAGCTCGAGGACTGGGACAAGTGGGCCAAGGAGAACGTCGTCACCCCGGCGGTCAAGGGCTACTGGACCCTGCAGAAGCTGCTGAACGCCAAGCCCAAGCCGCTGCCGCAGGCCCCGGCCCAGGACCCGACGCAGGCGCCCGCCCAGCCGACCGGCGCTGCCCCGGCGCAGCCCACCACCGCGGCCCCGGCCCAGCCCACCGCCGCCCAGCCGCCGACCGGGCCCGACCAGCTGCCCGCCGTCGTCCCGGCGAAGCCCGTGGCGCACCCGTTCCCGAAGAACATGCACGTCAACGGCAAGATCTTCTTCAAGGACGGCAACGAGGACTACGTCTGCTCCGGCACCGTCGTCTCCGACCCGGCCAACCCCGGCAAGAGCAACCTGGTGTGGACCGCGAGCCACTGCCTGCACGGCGGCAAGGGCAACAAGTACTACACCGACATCACCTTCGCCCCGGCCTTCAACAGCAACGGCGTGCTGAGCAACGGCAACAAGCAGAAGTCCAAGCTGGACGACGCCGAGCCGTACGGCGAGTGGGGCGCGACCGCCGGCATGGTCTCCCCGCAGTGGACCTCGGAGGCCGACCCGGAGCACGGCGGCCCCTGGAGCCAGTACGACTTCGGCATCATCAAGGTCGCCAACCCCGACCCGAACGGCAAGTCGCTCGAGGAGACCGTCGGCGGCTCGGTGCCGCTGTGGTTCAACGCCCCGCGCGAGCAGCTCGCCTCCGTCAGCAACTACGGCTTCCCGGAGGGCAAGCCCTTCGACGGCGTCGAGCTGGAGCACTGCGACGGCGGCAAGCCCGCCAAGAAGACCGGCGACCCGAGCCGCCCGGCGATGCTGCTGATCGGCTGCAACATGACCGGCGGCAGCAGCGGCGGCGGCTGGTACGCGACCAAGGACGGCAAGCCGGCTCTGGTCAGCGACACCTCCATCGGCAACGGGGCGAACACCTACGAGGCCGGCCCGTACCTCGAGGACGTGGCGGCGCACATGTTCGACTACTTCTCGAAGAAGGCCAAGTGATCCGCTGAGGGGCGACCCTCACGCGCCCGGGGGCCGCGGCCGGCGCGGCCGCGGCCCCCGGGCGTCCCCCTGCACCCGCCGCCCGCGCCGGGCCCGCCGGCCCGGCACCCTGCGGGTTTTCCGCCGCCCGGCGCCCTCCTCCTACAATCGGGCTCATCATGAGCGCCACACTCGTAGTCAAGGACCTCGCCGCCGGCCACGGCGAACGCACCCTCTTCTCCGGCCTGGACCTGGTCGTCGCCCCGGGCGACGTGATCGGCCTGGTCGGCGTGAACGGCGCCGGCAAGTCGACGCTGCTGCGGCTGCTGGCCGGCCTGGACACACCCGAGGGCGGTTCGCTGCGGCTGAGCCCGGCGAGCGCCAACGTCGGCCACCTGCCGCAGGAGCCGGAGCGACGCGAGGGCGAGTCCGTCCGCGACTTCCTGGCCCGCCGCACCGGGGTGGCCGCCGCGCAGGCCGCGCTGGACGAGGCCACCGAGGGCCTCGTCGAGGGCCGCCCGGGCGCCGACGACGCCTACGCCGTCAGTCTGGACCGCTGGCTGGACCTCGGCGGCGCCGACCTGGAGGAGCGCGCCGAGGAGGTCGCCGACTCGCTCGGGCTGAAGGTCTCGCTCGACCTGCCGATGACGGCGCTGTCCGGCGGCCAGGCCGCCCGGGCCGGCCTCGCCTCGCTGCTGCTCTCCCGCTACGACGTCTTCCTGCTCGACGAGCCCACCAACGACCTCGACCTGGACGGCCTGGAGCGGCTGGAGTCCTTCGTCAAGGGCCTGCGCGCGGGCACCGTGCTGATCAGCCACGACCGCGAGTTCCTGGCCCGCACCGTCACCAAGGTGCTCGAACTGGACCTGCACCAGCAGCAGGTCAACCTGTACGGCGGCGGCTACGAGGCGTACCTGGAGGAGCGCGACGTCGCCCGCCGGCACGCCCGCGAGGAGTACGAGGAGTACGCCGACACCAAGGCCGGGCTGGAGGCCCGGGCCCGGATGCAGCGCGGCTGGATGGAGCACGGCGTGCGCAACGCCCGCCGCAAGTCCAGCGACAACGACAAGATGGGCCGCGCGGTGCGCGCCGAGTCCACCGAGAAGCAGGCCTCCAAGGCCCGCCAGACCCAGCGGATGATCGAGCGGCTGGACGTGGTCGAGGAGCCCCGCAAGGAGTGGGAGCTGCGGATGGAGATCGCCACCGCGCCGCGCTCCGGCGCGGTGGTCGCCACCCTGCGCGCGGCCGTCGCCCGGCGCGGCGACTTCGCGTTCGGCCCGGTGGACCTGCAGATCGACTGGGCGGACCGGATCGCCATCACCGGCGCCAACGGCGCGGGCAAGTCCACGCTGCTGGCCGCCCTGCTCGGCCGACTCGAACTCGACTCCGGCAACGCCTCGTTGGGCTCCGGCGTGGTGGTCGGCGAGGTCGACCAGGCGCGCGGGCTGTTCCTCGGCGGCGAGCCGCTGGCGGAGGCGTTCGCCGCCGCCGTGCCGGAGCTCACGCCGGAGGAGGTGCGCACCCTGCTGGCCAAGTTCGGCCTCAAGGCGGTGCACGTCCTGCGCCCGGCCGACACCCTCTCCCCCGGCGAGCGCACCCGGGCCGCGCTCGCGCTGCTGCAGGCGCGCGGGGTCAACCTGCTGGTGCTGGACGAGCCCACCAACCACCTGGACCTGCCCGCGATCGAGCAGTTGGAGTCCGCGCTCTCCTCGTACACCGGCACCCTGCTGCTGGTCACCCACGACCGGCGGATGCTGGACACCGTCGCGGTGAACCGGCGGATCGAGGTCCGGGGCGGGCGGGTGCACGAGCTGTAGACCGCCATTGGTCTCTACCTCTTCCCGGCACGGCGCCCATGTGCTGTGCTGTCGACCATGGTTGAGAACCGTACGATCGACAGCACGGCGGACGGCAGCTCCTACCCGAGCGTCCCGCTCCGCCCCATGACGGTGCCCGCCCACGAGGCCGAGGCCCGCAGCAGGTCCTTCCACGACGTGATGGCGCTGCGCCGGACCGTCCGCGACTACGCGACCCGCCCGATCCCGGACGGCGTGGTCGAGTGGGCGGTCCGGACCGCCAACACCGCGCCCAGCGGCGCGCACGTCCAGCCCTGGCGGTTCGTGGTGATCACCGACCCGGAGCGCAAGCGGCGGCTGCGCGAGGCCGCCGAGGCCGAGGAGCGCGAGTTCTACGCGCACCGCGCCTCGGCGGAGTGGCTGGCCGCACTGGCACCGATCGGCACCGACTGGCGCAAGCCGTTCCTGGAGGACGCACCGGCGGTGATCGTGGTGTTCGAGGTCCACAAGGGGCCCGACTCGCCGCGCCCGTACTACACCAAGGAGTCGGTGGGCATCGCCGTCGGCCTGCTGCTGGCCTCCCTGCACCAGGCCGGCCTGGCCACCCTGACCCACACGCCGAGCCCGATGAGGTTCCTCAACGAGGTGTGCGACCGCCCGGTCGAGGAGCGCGCCGCCTACGTCATCCCGGTCGGCTACCCGGCCGACGGGGCGCGCGTCCCGGACCTGCGGCGCAAGGAGCTCGACGAGGTGCTCGTCCGGCTCTGAGCGGCCGGTCGCGCACGCCGGGGCGTGCGGGCGGGCGCCGCCCGGGACCCGGCTGGTGACAGGTCCCGGCCAAGGACATAATCGCGGTCATGAGCCACCCGCAGCCACGGTCCTGCGACCACCCGCCCGCACCGTTCCCCGGCCCCGGCCCCGGCCCCGGCCCCGGCCCGCAGGAGGTCACCACCGGGCGGCCGCCCGAGGTGCTGCGGCTGCCCGGCGGGATCTCGCTGCTGCGCCGCCGCACCACCCACGCGCTCGCCCTCAACAAGGCCGTCCGCGCCAACCTCGACCACCTGCGGCCCTGGATGGAGTGGGCGGCCGAGGCCCCCAGCCGGGCCCAGTCCGCCGAGCTGACCAGGGCCGGCGCCCTCGCCTGGGAGGCCGGCACCGACTTCATGTACCTGGTCGGCCTGGACGCCGAACCCGGCGGGGTGATCGGCGCCTTCGGCCTGCACGGCCGGATCGGCCCCGGCGCGCTGGAGATCGGCTACTGGGTCGCCGCGCGGCACGCCGGGCGCGGCATCGCCACCACCGCCACCGCCGCGCTCACCGAGGCCGCGCTGGCCCTGCCCGGCATCGCCCGGGTGGAGATCCACTGCGACGAGGCGAACGGCGCCAGCGCGGCCGTCCCGCGCAAGCTCGGCTACCGGCTCGACCGGGTCGCCGCGGCCGCCGTCCGGGCGCCGGCCGAGACCGGGCGGCAGCTGATCTGGGTGATGGAGCGGTAGCGGGGCCGCGCCCACGGGTGGCGGGCGGCCGGTGTGGCCGGCGGTGGCGGGCGCGGGTTCGTCGCGGCTGGCGCGGGCGCCGGCCGGTGGCGCCCGCCGGTCAGTAGCGCCCGCCGGTCGGCGCCGGCAGCGCGTCCAGCTCGGCCAGGTCGGCGGCGGTGAGCACGACCTCGGCCGCCCCCGCGTTGTCCACCAGGTAGCGCGGCGTGCGGGTCCCCGGGATCGGGAAGACGTGACGCCCCTGCGCCAGCACCCAGGCCAGCGCCACCTGGGCCGGGGTCGCGCCGACCCGCTCGGCGACCGCCTCGACCCTGCCGACCAGCTCCAGGTTCGCCTTCAGCGCGTCCTGCTGGAAGCGCGGCAGGGCACGGCGGAAGTCGTCCGCCGGGAGCTCGTCGAAGGAGGAGATGCTGCCGGTCAGGAAGCCCCGGCCGAGCGGGGAGAACGGCAGGAAGGCGATCCCGTGCTCCTCGGTGTACGGCAGGACGTCGGCCAGGGCGTCCCGGGTCCAGAGCGACAGCTCCGACTGCACGGAGGCCACCGGGTGCACCGCCCGGGCCCGCTCGATCTCCTCGACGCTCACCTCGGACAGGCCGATCCGGCGGGCCTTGCCGGCCTCCACGGCCTCGGCGAGCGCACCCCAGGTCTCCTCGATCGGGACCTCCGGGTCGACCCGGTGCAGCTGGTAGAGGTCGACGTGGTCGGTGCCGAGCCGGCGCAGGCTGTCGTCGATCGCGCGCCGCACGTGCTCGGGCCGGCCGTCGCGCCCGACCCGCTCGCCGCCGGCGCCCGGGACGAGGCCGACCTTGGTGGCCAGGAAGGCGCGCTCCCGGTACGGGCCGGCCAGGGCCGCGCCCACCACCTCCTCGTTGCTGTAGGGGCCGTAGATGTCGGCGGTGTCGATGAGGGTGACCCCGAGGTCCAGCGCCTGGCGGATCACCCGGACGGAGTTGTCGTCGTCCCGGTTGTGCACGTCGTACGCCCAGGTCATCCCCATGCAGCCGAGGCCGATGACACCGGTCTCCGGGCCGTTGGTACCGAACGTGGCGTTGCGCATGGCGGTGTTCCCATCTGTGCGGTGGTGGTGCGGCGGTCGTGCGGTGGACCGACGCGTCCAGCATTCACCTTGGAGTGCTCTCGAGGTCAAGCGCGTCCGCCGGGGCCGGGCCACCGGGGCGGGCGGGTCTCCCGGAGCCGGGTGTGCGTCAGGCCGGCCGGGCCGTCGGGGACTCCGGGGCCGTCGGGGCCTCGGGCGTCGCCAGGGCCTCCGGGGCCGTCGGGGTCTGCCGGTCCGCGCTGCCCGCGCGCGCCGCCCGGTCGGCCCGGCCCGCCAGGAGCCAGTCCCGGAAGCCGCCGGCCAGGACGAGCTCGGCCAGCGCCGCGTAGCCGCCCGCGCCCGGGTGGGCGCCGTCCCCCGCGGTGGCCTCGGCCACCCACGCGGGGTTCCCGGCCAGCGCCCGGGTGACGTCGACGAACGGCACGGCGCGCTCCGCGCAGACCTCGGCGAGCAGCGGGACCAGGGCCAGCATCCGGTCCAGTTGCCGGGCGCCGCCCATGACCACCGGGGGCGGCCCGACCACCAGGGCGCCGTGGCTGCGGTCCCGGGCGCCGTCGAGCAGCGCGGCCAGGTTCGTCCGCGTCCGGTCCGGCGGGACGCGCGGGCCGCCGGACGGCGACTCGGTGGAGTCGTTGCTGCCGACCGAGACGACCAGCCGGTGGTCGGCGCCGGGCACCGTACGCGCCTCGACCTCCGCCCAGCAGCGGCGCAGCACGTCCGTGGAGGTGTTGCGGCGGACGCCCAGGTTGTACGCGGTGACGTCGGCCGCGCAGGCCTGGAGCGCCCGGCCGACCCACCCGCGGAACTCCGGGTCGCCGAGGCCCTGGACGAAGGAGTCCCCGATGAAGCAGATGCGCGTGTCGTCGATCACCGGCTCAGCCTAGGCCGGAGCGCACGACGGGGTGGGGGCTCGCGCGGATCGTCCCACTCCCTGGACGGGGCCGTCCTGATGACGGCGGATCGGCCCGGGCCGACCGCCGGGAACGGTCCTCCCGCCCGGCGCCGCCGCACCGGCCCGGTCGAAACCGGCGCGCGAGAGCCTGCCCGGGGGCCGTGCACGCCACCGGGCGCCGCCCGTCCCGTCTTGGCAGCGATCACCGTGACCGAAGACGCTCTGTGCACAGCCGATCATCGGCCGATCATCGGTTGATCCCCACCACTCCTCGGAGGACCACCCGTGCCGCTCTCCCGCACCCGCACCGCCCTCGCCGTCCTGCTCGTCGTCGGCGCCACCGCCCTGGCCGCCCCGGCCCAGGCCGCCGGCGGCCACCGCGCGCTCAGCCGCTTCGACGACGGCAGCTTCGAGACCCCGAAGGTCCCGGCGAACTCCTTCACCGGGGTGTCCGCCGGTCAGACCATCGGCCCGTGGAAGGTCACCGCCGGCAACGTCGACCTGATCGGCGCCGGGTTCTGGCAGGCCGCCGAGGGCGACCAGTCGCTCGACCTCAACGGCTCCGGCAGCGGCACCGTCGCCCAGGGCTTCACCACCACCCCGGGCACCACCTACTCCGTCACCTACGCGCTCGCCGGCAACCCCGAAGGCGGGGTCGCCCTGCGCACCGGCCGGGCGCTGATCGACGGCCAGGACTTCCAGGACTTCTCCTTCGACGTCACCGGCAGGACGAGGGCCGCCATGGGCTACGTGGGGCGCCAGTTCACCTTCGTCGCGCAGGGCACGTCCACCACCCTGAGCTTCGTCAGCACCGTCGGCGGCGCGTACGGCCCGGTCCTCGACGACGTCCAGGTGAAGGAGTGCACCTCCTGCTGCGGCCACTGACCGGCTCCGGCCGACCCGCGGGCCCGGTGGGCCGACGGCACCGCCGTCGGCCCACCGGCGCGTCCGGAACCCCGCCTTAAACACTTCCTAAAACCTTCCCAGGGCGGCCTTCCGATGCGCCGGAAGTGCTTGACGTGCACAGCTGGTCTAGTCCAGTTTGATGCTCAGCACCGCGCAGCCCCACCGCGCACCGCTCCCCCGCACCGCGCAGCCCCACCCCGCACCGCTCCCCCGCACCGCGCTCCCCACGCACCGGATCCGCCCCCGCACCGGACCAGCCCCCAAGCTGCCGCCCGCACCGTGTCTCCCCCCTCGCGGCGCGGGCGGCCCCACGTCCCGAGAGGCACCCCCATGCCCAGCGCGCCCCGACCCACCCCCACGCACCGCCGTTCCGGCGGCCGCACCAAGCTGCTCGGCCTGGCCGCCGCCACCGCGCTCGCCGCCGGCGGTCTGGCCGTCGTCGCCGGGAACGCCGGAGCCGCCGACGCTCCCGGCAACCTGCTCGCCAACCCGGGCCTGGAGAGCGGCGCACTGAGCCCGTGGAGCTGTTCCGGCGGCACCGGCAGCGTCGTCAACTCCGGCGCCCACAGCGGTAGCCACGCGCTGAAGGGGGCGGTGGGCGCGAGCGACACCGCGCAGTGCGGCCAGAGCGTCGCGGTGCGGCCCAACACCACCTACCAGCTCAGCGCCTGGGTGCAGGGCCAGTACGTCTACCTCGGCGCCACCGGCAGCGGCGTCACCGACCCGGCCACCTGGACCCCGGGCGGCGCCGACTGGCAGCAGCTGTCGACGAGTTTCACCACCGGACCGGCCACCACCAGCGTCACCGTCTACCTGCACGGCTGGTACGGGCAGGGCGCCTACCTCGCCGACGACGTCACGCTCACCGGCCCCGGCGGCACCCCCACCACCCCGCCCACCTCGGGCACCCCGACCGGCACGCCCACCGGCGGCCCGACCGGCACCCCGACCGGCGGGCCGAGCACCCCGCCGCCCAACGTCGCCGTGCCCGTCGCCCCGTACATCGACATGGGCGCCTGGCCCACCCCGTCCATGCCCGCCATGGCCAAGGCCGGCAACCTCAAGGCCTACACCATGGGCTTCGTCACCGCCGTCGGCTGCAAGGCCAGCTGGTTCAACGCCTACGACCCGCGCACCGGCTGGGCCAAGGACCAGATCGACGCGCTGCGGGCGGCCGGCGGCGACGTCAAGCTCTCCTTCGGCGGCGCCAGCGGCACCGAACTCGCCGCCGCCTGCACCTCGGTGGACTCCCTGTTCAACGAGTACGACGCCGTGGTCAACGCCTACGGCCTGCGCTACGTCGACTTCGACATCGAGGGCGCGGCCATCGCCGACACCGTCTCCAACGACCGCCGCTCCGCCGCGCTCGCCAGGCTCCAGCAGGCCCACCCGGGCCTCAAGGTCTCGTTCACCCTGCCCGTCCTGCCCGAGGGCCTGACCTCCGAGGGCGTCGCCATCGTCAAGTCGGCCCGGGACGCGGGCGTCGCCGTCGACCTGGTGAACATCATGGCCATGGACTACTACCGGGCCGGCACCGACTACGGCAACGCCGCCGTCCAGGCCGCCCAGGCGCTCTTCGGGCAGCTCAAGGCGCTCTACCCGGCCCGGACCGACGCCCAGCTGTGGGCCATGGTCGGGGTCACCCCGATGCTCGGCGAGAACGACGACCACCAGATCTACAACCAGGCCGCCGCCCAGCAGTTGGTGAACTTCGCCAAGCAGAACCACCTCGGCATGCTGGCCTTCTGGGACGCCACCCGGGACGCCAACGCCTGCACCGGCGGCTCGCTGTCCAAGTGCACCAACATCCCGCAGCAGCCGTACGAGTTCGCGAAGATCTTCGCGCAGTACGCGGGCTGATCCGCGGGCCGATCACCGCGGGGCGAGGTGCCGGCGGGCCGGGAGGCCGCCGGCACCTCGGCGTTCCGGAGGACCGAGGCCCGTTCCCGGCGGGCGGCGATGCCGGGGGGCCGACCGCCCGGAAATTGGCATCTCATCAGGCCGGACCGTCCACTACAGTCCCACCCACCTGCACGACCAGAGGGGGCGGACATGACCGGCATGACGGTCCGGGACGACGAGAACCAGCACACCGGCACCACGTCGGCGGCCGAAGCCGCCGACGGCCGCGGCACGACCGGCCCTGCGGGCCGCGTCCGCGATGCAGGCCGTGTCGAAGCTGCGGGCCGCGTCGGCGATGCGGGCCGCGTCGGCGATGCGGGCCGTGACCTCACCGCCGAGGAGCTCGCCGCCTTCGACCGCACCCTCGGCCGACTGCGCACCCTCCCCGCACACTCCCGCACCCGGCAGCACGCCGAGCGGCAGCTCCGCTCCTTCGTGACGGAGAGCCGCAAACTCCGCCGCCGCGAGGCCAGGGACACCCTGCGCCAGGCCGACGCCGAGCTGCTCGCCGGCACCGCGACCGGCGCCCGGCACCGCCGCGAGGACGCACCGCTCGCCACCGCCCACGGGCCGGTCGGCGACCTGCGGATCCCGCGCAAGTGCTACGTCTGCAAGGGGCCGTACCACCAGGTCGACGCCTTCTACCACATGCTCTGCCCGGACTGCGCCGCCGACAACACCGGCCGCCGCACCCTGGGCACCGACCTGCGCGGCCGCCGCGCCCTGCTCACCGGCGGGCGCGTCAAGATCGGCTACCACCTGGCCCTGATGATGCTCCGCGACGGCGCCGAGCTCATCGTCACCAGCCGCTTCCCGCACGACACCGTCCGCCGCTTCCGCGCCGCCGAGGGCAGCGGGCAGTGGTGGGACCGGCTCACCGTGGTCGGCATCGACCTGCGCGACCCGCGCCAGGTCATCGGGCTCACCGACCGGCTGACCGCCGAGGGCCGGCCGCTGGACGTCCTCGTCAACAACGCCGCGCAGACCCTGCGCCGCCCGCCGGAGTCCTACGCCCTGCTGGCCGCCGGCGAGCGCAGCGCCCTGCCCGCCGCCGAGCGCCGGGCCGTCACCCACGCCCCCGGTTTCCAGCCGCTCTCCGCGCTCGCCCAACTCCCTTCGGGTGCCGCCTCCTTGCTCGACCTCACCGACGAGGCCGGGCTGCTGCCCGACCTCTCCCCGGCCAACTCCTGGTCCGTCCGGCTCGGTTCGCTCGACCCGGCGGAGGTCCTGGAGACCCAGCTCGTCAACGCCCTCGCCCCCACCCTCCTGTGCGACCGCCTCCTCCCCCTCCTCCTCGCCTCGCCGCACCCCGCCCGCTACATCGTCAACGTCACCGCGGTGGAGGGCCGCTTCGCCGTCCGCAACAAGACCGCAGGCCACCCCCACACCAACATGGCCAAGGCCGCGCTCAACATGCTCACCCGCACCAGTGCCGCCGAACTCGCCCGACAGGGCGTGCACATGTGCGCCGTCGACACCGGCTGGATCACCGACGAGAACCCGGCGCCGAAGAAGGCCCACCTCGCCGACCAGGGCTTCCGCACCCCGTTGGACGTCGTGGACGGCGCGGCCCGGGTCTACGACCCCATCGTGCGCGGGGAGGCCGGCCACCCGGTGTCGGGAGTGTTCCTCAAGGACTACCGCGAGGCCGCGTGGTGACGCCCCCGCACGGGTGACACCCCGGGCCGCGGCGACGGGTCGTCAACCTCCACCGCACGGATGTGCGCACGGGCAGCGGACCGCCCGGCCGCACCCGGGTCGTCCGCCCGGGTGCGCGCCCGGTCCGGGGCTGACTCCGGACCGGGCGCGATCATCCGACTATCCCCGGTTCAGCGCCCGGTGGGAAGGTTGGCCCCACCGGTGCAGTCGAACACGACACCGGTGACGAAGGTGTTGGCGGCGAGCAGGTGGATCGCCCGCGCGACGTCCTCGGCCCGGCCGACCCGACCGACCGGGGTGGTCGCGGCGAGGCCGTCGAAGAGCGCCGTCCGCTGCTCGACCGCGACGCGGTCCCACCACGGGGTGTCGATCACGCCCGGCGAGACCGCGTTGATCCGCAGCGGGGCGAGCTCGACGGCCAACGGCGGGACCATGGCCTCCAGGGCGCCGTTGATGGCGGCCAGCCCGGCGGTGCCGGGGATGGCGGCGCGGGCGGAGGCCGCGGTGATCAGGGTGACCGAACCGTCCTGGCGCAGGTGCGGGAGCGCCGCCTGCAGGACGCGGACCTGCGGCCAGAACTTCGCGTCGAACCCGGTGGCCAGATCGGCCAGATCGAGCCCGGCGAACGGGCCGCTGCCGGCGGCGCCGCTGACCGCGACCACCAGGTGGTCGACGGTGCCGACCTCCGCGAAGAAGGCGGCGACCGCCTCGGCGTCCGCGGCGTCCACCCGGTGACCGGTGGTCTTGCCGCCGATCCGGGCGACGGCCGCGTCCAGGCGCTCCCGGTCGCGGCCGGTGATCACGACCTCGGCGCCGTCCGCGGCGAAGGCGGCGGCCGAGGCCTCGCCGATGCCCGAGCTGCCGCCCATCACGACGACGTGCTGTCCGGCGAAGAGTTCAGAGGTGGTGCTCATGGTGGTGCATCCTCCGGTTTGTCGAGACCGCTAGTTCCGGTAATGATGGTTGTCGAGACTGTTAGTCTTGTCAAGGGGATGCAGCGAACCGCAGCAGAGAAGAGGGACCGCCATGCCAGCGACCGACCCCCGGCCCGACACCCCGGCCAACCCGGGCGCCCCTGCTCCGGACACCGCGGCTCCGTATACCGCGACTCCGGACACCACCGACCCGGGCGCCCCCGCGACCCCCACCCGCCCGCACACCGGACGCCGCCGCAACGAGGCCGCCCACCAGGCGATCCTCGACGCCGCTCTCCGCCTGCTCGCCACCTCCGACGGCACACCCGTCACCATCGACGCCATCGCCCGCACCGCTGGCGTCGGCAAGCAGACCGTCTACCGCTGGTGGCCGTCCAAGGGCGCCGTCCTGCTCGACGCGCTCACCGACCGCGCCGACCAGGACGTCCCCGGCGCCGACACCGGCACCCTGCGCAGCGACCTCCGCGCCTTCGTCGCCACCACCTTCGACGGCGCCCAACGCGGCCCCACCGCCCCCGCCCTGCGCACCCTCGTCCGCGAAGCCGCCCGCGACCCCCACCTCGCCGACCTCATGCAGAGCTTCACCGCCACCCGCCGCACCGCCCTGCGCGAACTCCTCGCCCGCGGCCGCGAACGCGGCGAACTCGCCGAGGACACCGACCTCGACCTGGTCGTCGACCAGGTCTACGGGGTCTTCTGGTACCGCTTCCTGCTCGGCCACGCCCCACTGGACGGTACGGTCGCCGACCGGCTCACCCGCTCCCTCCTCGACGGCAACGGCCGGTAGCCCACCGGCCGGGCACCGCCCGACCGGGCACCGAGCCGCCCGACCGCCCGTGGTGTACTACGCGGGTCCACCGTTCAGGCACCAGTCCGCACCAGGAGCGAACCCGTTCGATGAGTGCCACCTGCCCCCAGTGCGCCGCGCCGGACCACACCGTCCCGATACCCCGGGCGGTGGCCGACCCGAGCACACCCCTCGACGGCCCGACCCGCGCGCTGCTGGCCCCGCCGCCCGAACCCCGACCGGCACCCGGGCAGGCCGGCACGGCATCGACGGTGCTCTACGGCATCGCCGCCGCCCTCGCCGTGCTCGGCGTCGTCTCGCTGCTCCACGGAGCCCGGGACCTCGACCGCTACGACGCCGCCTACCGGCTCGGCTACCGCCTGGGCCCGTTCGTCCTCCCCGGCCTCCTGGTGGTCTGCGGCCTGATCGTGCAGGCCGTGTCCCGGCGGCGGCGCCGCCAGGCGGCCGCGATCGTCCTGCCCGCCCAGAAGGCCCAGTGGCAGCAGAACCTGAGCGTCTGGCAGGCCGGCTGGCTCTGCCTCGGCTGCCGGACGGCGTTCTTCCCCGACGCCGCCATCCGCCCGGACTTCCCGGCCTCGCCGGCACTCCCCCTCGACCAGTTCCCGCTCTGGGTGATGACCGCCGCCGAGCGCGCCTTCGGCCCCACCTCGCCGCCCGTTCCACACTGACCGCCCACGGCACCCGGCCCTGGGCGCCCGGCCCGGGCTCGGACGAGTCCGGGTCAGGCGCTCTGCAGCGATCCGATCCCCGGCAACGGCACGAACTCGACACCCTTCGGCCCCAGCCGCTCCGCGGCCTCGGCGAAGCGGCGGGAGCAGAACGCGACCCCCGACAGCGCCACCGAGTCGAGCAGGAAGAAGTCCCGCTCCGGCGACTCCGCGAAGCGCAACTCCCACACCTTCTTGACCTGACCGTCACGACGCAGGTCGATCCGCGACCGTTCCAGATCGACCAGCCGCTCGGTGCTCAGCAGCGCGGACCGCGGGAACCGTACGAAGTAGTACTCCTTCGCCGGGATCGGACGCCCCTTCGCGGACACCACCTGCAGCCGCGACACCTGCCAGTCACCCGTGTCCCCGGCCCGCAGCAGCTCCAGGAAACCCGCACTGACGACGTGTCCGCCGAAGGCCGTGTGGAAGTCGAAGCCGTAGGACCGGTCCTTGGTGACGAGCCACAGCTCGGCCGGAAGGTCATCGGGCGGCCCCTGCCCGGGGGCGTCGTGCTGCCAGCCGTACGTCATCGGCCGGTCGAAGGCCCCCTCGGCGAACTCCTCGTGGAGAACACCGTTCAGGAAGACGGGGCACCGAGCCTCACCCCTGTACGCCAACGCGAAGTACTGGTCGTCCACCAGCCACACCCTAGCCCCGCCCCCCGACACACCCCCGCCCCCAGGACCCCGGGCACCCGAAGCGAATATGACGACCGGTCTACAGACTCCGCGAGTGTCGCACCCCTCACACACAGGAAGTCGAAGCCATCGACTTCCTGTGCGCCTTCCCAGCAATCAGCGAGAAAGCGGGCAATCGAATATGACGACCGGTCTACATATGCAGCCCCCTCCACAGCAGCCGCCGCACAGAAAGTCGACCCCACCGACTTCTCACTCCACGCCTCGCCACCCCGCAGAATATGACGCCCGGTCTACATATTCCAACCGCACGGGCGACACAGGAGCTGCGCACGGGAAGTCGGATGGGCCGACTTCCTGCGCAGCAAGGACCGGGCCTGCTGGGGTTGCGCCGCCCGGTCGGTGGCGCGGAGGAGCCCCTCCCCGGGCCGCTTCCGTCGTCGTCCAAGGGGGAGCGCAGAGCCGTCCGGGATCGTCGCACGGCTGCTGAGGGCGAAACCGGGAGGAGCGTGCGAGGGTTCTCGGCGAGAATGCGGCGGGCGGGGACGGGGGCAGGGCGGGATCCGGCGCCGCCCGCGAGGGTCGGGGGGCTCATGCGCTTCAGTTCGGAGACGACCGAAGGCAGCGTCACGGAACGACGGTTCACGCTCGACGGCGTCCCGGGGGTGCTGTGGTCCCCCGCCGGTGCGGTCGGCGGCCGCCCGCTGGTGCTGCAGGGGCACGGTGGCGGTCAGCACAAGCTGGCACCGGGGCTGGTGGAGCGGGCGCGCCGGTGGGTGGCGGGGTGCGGCTTCGCGGTCGCGGGCCTCGACGCGCCCGGGCACGGTGAACGCCCGCGGACCGCCGAGGACGAGTGGTTCCCGGCCGCCGTCGGCGAGTTGCTGGCGAACGGTGAGCCGATCGGCGAACGGGTCGCCCGGCACACCGCCGCGCTCGCGGAACGGGCCGTCCCCGAGTGGCGGGCGGTGCTGGACGCCCTGCAGCGGCTGGACGAGGTCGGTGCGGACGGTCCCGTCGGGTACTGGGGTCTGTCGCTGGCCAGTGTGGTCGGCGTTCCGCTCGCCGCCGCCGAACCCCGGATCACGGCGGCCGTGTTCGGGCTGGCCGGGCACGGTTCGCTGGACCGGCCGGCGGCCCGGGTCGAGGCCGCGGTGGAGTTCGTCGTGCAGTGGGACGACGAGTTGGTGCCGCGCGAGGCGGCGCTCGCGCTGTTCGACGCCTTCGGCACCCGGGCGAAGGTGCTGCACGCCAATCCCGGTGGCCACCTGGAGGTGCCCGCCGCGCAGGTGGCCTCCTCGGCACGGGCGCTCCACCGGCACCTGACCGGGACCGGCGCCTGACCGGGGCCGACGCCTGACCGGGGGCCGACGCCGACCCCCGGCCGGCGGCGCCGTCGGGGGCGGCGAAATCCCGTTGCCGGAAGGGGCCGGGCCGCCGGACACTCGGGCCATGCTCGGATTCGTCAGCACCGACGACCAGTCCCTCGTCTCCTGCCTGGCCGACCCGCAACGCGCCGTGCCGGCCTACCAGGAGCTGTTGCGGCGCGGGGAGGGCGTGATCGCCGCCGTCCGCGCCGGGCTGTCCCATCCGGACGCGGCCGTCCGGGAGGGCTGCTGCCGCCTGTTGGACCACCTGGTGGACATCGAGTCCATGCCCGCGCTCATCACCATGGCCGACGATTCCGACGCCCGGGTGCGGGTGGCCGCGTTCCACGCGCTGGCCTGTGACCGGTGCAAGGGGGACACCTGCGCGCCGGGGGCGGACCGGGTCCTGGAACCCGCGCTGCGGCATCTGGCCACCGACTCCTCCCCGCTGGTCCGGTCGATGGCCGCCGAGCTGGTCGGCAAGTTCGTCCACGTCGACGCGCGCGCCGCCGCCGCGCTGGAAGCGTCCCGCACCGGGGATCCGAGCCCGGCCGTCCGGAAGAAGGCGAGCTGGTACGCACCGGGCGGCAGCATCTACCGGCGCACCGCCCCACCCACGCCCGGCCGCCGCCCGGGCCGCCGCCCGGAGCGGTGAAACTCGTTCGGAGTCAGGCGAGTCGGGAGCGACCGACCCCGTGGACGGGAGGCCGGACGCCGCCTCGCCGATCGACCCGACCGATCCGACCGATCCGGCGGAGCAGGCCATGGACGAACCGGCAGGGTGTGCTTCCCTGACCGCGCCGGTCACGTCGCCCGTCGCCGGAACGTCGGCCCACTCGGCCGGACCGCATCCGAGGATCCTCGACGGGGCCGGACCGCGTGAACAGGCGCGATGGTCAGCCCGCGGGCCTCGCGGCGGCTGCGGCTGCGGCTCGGGCGGCGCGCTCGGCGAAGACGGACTCGCGGCGGTCGGCGGACTGCCGCAGGACGCGCTTGCGGTCGCGGCCGGACAGCCGGTCGATGTAGAGGCCGCCGTTGAGGTGGTCGGTCTCGTGCTGGAGGCAGCGGGCGAAGTAGCCGGTGCCCTCGATGGTGACGGGCTCGCCGTCGCGGTCGAAGCCGTGTACCACCACCCGGGCGGGGCGGGCGAGTTCGGTGTTGGCGCCGGGTACGGAGAGGCAGCCCTCGGCGTCCTCGATCAGTCGGCGGCCCGGCTCCTGCGGTTCGACGACCGGGTTGAGGACGTGGCCGACGTGCCGGGTTCCCCGGTCGTCGAGGCAGTCGTAGACGAAGAGGCCGAGGTCCACGTCGACCTGGTTGGCGGCGAGTCCGCACCCGTCGGCGGCGTACATGGTGGCGAACATGTCGTCGATGAGCCGGGCCAGCCGCTCGCTGCCGTAGTCCGTCGCGTCGGCCGGGCGGCAGGTGCGACGGAGGATCTCCTCCCCGACCTCGGTGATCCGCAGGACGGTCGGGCGTTCACGCAGTTCGGACATCGGCGCTCCCTCGTCGATTCGGCTCCGGCCACGGGTGGCCGACGGCTTGTCAGCTGCTTTGCAAAGTAGCAGACTTTGCAAAGTGACCGACGACCTCACCGCCCCCGCCACCGGCACACTGCCCGAGCACGCCGTGCGCACGGCCCTGCTCCGGCTGCTCGCCGAGACCGGCACGCTCACCTCGACCGAGGCCGCCGCCCGGCTCGGGTTCAGCTCGGGACTGTGCTCGTTCCACCTGCGCCAGCTGGCCCGCCACGGGCTCGTCGAGGAGGCCCCGCCCGTCGACGGACGTGCCCGGCCCTGGCGCCTGCCGCGGGAGCCGGACCCTGCCGAGGCCCCCGCCGGGCACCCGGCCCGGGGGGCGGGACAGGAGGCGGACGGGTTCGGCGAGCTCGCGCGCGGCCTGGAGGACGAGAGCTACCGTCGCTGGCTCGCCCACCGGGACGGGGCTCGCGCCGACTGGCGCCGGGACGAGGCGTTCAGTGCCGTCGTCCACCTCACCCCCGCCGAGCTGTCCGCCGTCGGTGCGGAGATCCGCCGGGTGCTCGCCCGCTACCGCGACCGCGACGACGACCCGGCCGCCCGGCCCGCCGACGCCCGCCCGGTCGCCGCCGTGGCCCGCCTCTTCCCGCTCCTGCCGGGCGAGGACGGGCCGGAGCACTGACCCGAGCACTGGCCTGAGCACTGCCCCGAGCACTGCCCGGAGCACTGCCCCGAACACCGACCCGAGCACTGGCCGCGCCCGGCCGCACCCTCCCACTGGCCGAGGAGGATCCGGCGGGATCCGCCGGACGCGCCTCAGCCGGCCGCGCCCTCCCGGCGCGACCGGGACCACCCGGCGCGGAGCAGCGGCCCGGCCAGCAGTCCGGTGCCCGCGCCGATGACGATGCCCTGCACGCCGTCCCAGACGTCCTGTACGTCGCACTGGCGCCCGATCGCGGGCACCGCGTACTGGACCGCGGACACCACGAACGGCAGCGCCGCCGCGCCGATCAGCGCCTGCACGGCCCGCCGCCGGGTGCCGGCCAGGGCGGCCGCGAGCCCGACCGGGGCGAAGGCCGCCAGCTTGAGGTCCAGGTGCCGGACGGTCAGCAGCTCGTGTGCCGAGCGCGGCCGCCCGCCGGCCACGGCGCAGTGCCGGACGGCGTCCGCGGACAGTCGGAACGCGTCCGGCAGCAGTGTCGCCGTGACCACCCCGCCGAGCCCGAGCAGCAGCAGGAAGCCCACCGCCCAGTGCGCGCGCAGCAGCCGCCCCGCCGGCCGGTTCAGCAGCGCCGCCGGGACCAGGGCGAGCAGCAGTCCGGGCCAGAACATCGGGATTCGGTCGATAACTCCACTGATCACGCCCCAACGGACGCTTCGAACACCCGCCCGGTTCTGCCGCAAGCCCGGCGAACCGAGCGGCCGGAAGAGGGGCGTGCGAACGGCCTGACCTGCGGACGGACGGGCGGGCACACGACCCGGGCGGCCTGACCCGCCGGGGCCCTCGGGCGGGCGGACGGCCTCCGGGCCCACCCGACGATCGGGCGTGCACGATCCGGACGCACGCCCGGCGGTCGGGCGACCCGACCGGCCTCCGGGCCCGACCGGCGCAGTCAGCACAAGACCGGCACCCGCCCGGCACCCGCCCACCGCCCGATCAGTGCGGGATGCCCGCGATCAGCTCCTGCGCGCCCTGCCGCTTGAGCGCCAGCGCGGTCGAGGTGCCGAGGTCCTCGGGGCTGAGCGCACCCGCCCACTCGTGGGCGTCCAGCACCTGCTTGCCGTCCGGGCTGAACACCCGGCCGCGCATCGAGAGCCGGCCGTCCGCCTCGGCCCTGGCGTAGCCGGCGATCGGGCTGTTGCAGTGCCCCTGCAGCACGTGCAGGAACATCCGCTCGGCCGCGGCCTCGCGCCAGGTGTCACGGTGGCCGATCGCCGCGACGGCCTCGATCGTCGCCTCGTCGTCCTCACGGCACTGCAGGACGAGGATGCCGGCCCCGATCGGCGGGCACATCGCGTCGACGTCCAGGACCTCGGTGATCCGCGCCTGCTCGCCGATGCGCTCGAGGCCGGAGACGGCGAGCAGCAGGGCGTCGGCCTCGCCCGCCGCCAGTTTGGCCAGCCGGCTGTTGGCGTTGCCGCGGATCGGCACGCACACCAGGTGCGGGTGGGAGGCGGCGAGTTGGGCGACCCGACGGACGGAGGAGGTGCCGATCCGGGTTCCGGGCGGCAGTTCGGCCAGGGTCAGTCCGCCGGGGTGGACGAGGGCGTCGCGGATGTCGTCGCGGCGCAGGTACGCGGCGAAGACGGTGCCGGCGGGCAGCGGGCGGTCGGCGGGGACGTCCTTGAGGCAGTGCACGGCGACGTCGGCCTCCCCGGCGAGCAGTGCGGCGTCGACCTCCTTGGTGAACGCGCCCTTGCCGCCCAGCCGGGCGAGGTCTCCGGTCCAGCGGTCGCCCGAGGTGGTGACGGGCACCACCTCGGTGCGCAGCCCCGGGTGCAGGGCGGCGAGTTCGGCGCGGACGCGCTCCACCTGGGCGAGCGCCATGGGCGAGGAGCGGGAGACGATGCGGATCAGCTCAGGGGTGGCCATGGCGTGATGATAGGCGCTCGAACACCCGCCCCTGACCGCACGTCAGGTGTCGGGCCACCGGGTCGCACCGAACGGCCGACGCCCCGCCACGCCCTCGCCACCGACCGCCACCCACCGGCCACCGGTGCCCCGCGCACGCCGGAAATACCGCGCGAGAAGACGGCGAGAACACCGCGAGAATGCCGTCGCATCACATGACCATCATCCGGCTCACTCATTTGAGCGAACTCCCTTGGCAGGCAAGATTTTTGCCGATCCATGGGGGAACATCGGCTTGTCCGGGCCCGAACAACAGGGCCCGGCGAGGAATCCGCCCCCGGGTGGTACGCCCACGGCGCTCCACCCGGCCCATCCGGCCGGGTCGCACCGGGGGCGGCTCACAGCAGGCCGTTCACGGCAGGCAGGACACAGAAAGCAGTACCAGGACAATTGGACAGGCCCGTGACCACCACCGCCCCCGTGTGGGACTGCCCCTTCGACCACACCGACGGCCTGGAGTTCGACCCCCTCCTCAGGCGGCTGCTCACCGAGGCCCCGGTCGCCAGGATCCGGCTGCCGCACGGCGAGGGGGAGGCCTGGCTGGCCACCCGCTACGAGGACGTCAAGGTGGTCACCACCGACCGCCGGTTCAGCCGCGCCGCCGGCATCGGACGCGACCTGCCGCGGATGACGCCCGCCCCGATCGCCCAGGTCGAGTCGATCAACCTGATGGACCCGCCGGCCCACAACCGCCTGCGCAGGCTGGTCGCCCGGGGCTTCACCAACCGCCAGGTGGAGCGGATGCGCCCGGCCACCCAGCGGATCGTGGACGGCTGCCTCGACGAGATGGCCGAGCACGGCTCCCCCGCCGACCTGGCCCACTTCCTGTCCGGCCGGCTCCCGCTCACCACCATCTGCGAGATGCTGGACATCCCGGAGCCGGACCGCGCCGAACTGCGCGGGCACGCCGTGGCGATGATGGCGACGGGCCCGGGCGGCCGGGACGGCCAGGAGGCCGCCAAGGCGGCGCTGCGCGGCTACTTCACCGAGCTCACGGCAGCCAGGCGGGCGCACCCCGGCGAGGACCTGATCAGCGCCCTGGCCACCGCCCGGGACGGCGAGGAGCTGCTGGACGACCAGGAGCTGGCCGTCATGGCGATGGTCCTGCTGGTCACCGGTCACGACACCAGCACCTACCAGCTCAGCAACATCACCTACACGCTGCTCACCCACCCCGAGCAGCTGGCCAAGCTGCGCGCCCGGCCCGAACTGCTGCCGCGCGGTCTGGAGGAGCTGCTGCGGTTCATCCCGTTCCGCCAGGGCGTCGGCATCGCCCGGGTCGCCACCGAGGACGTGGAGCTCGGCGGCACGCCGATCCGGGCGGGCGAGGCCGTACACGTGTCCTACCTCACCGCCAACCGGGACCCGGCCGTCTACGAGCGGCCCGACGAGCTGGACCTCGACCGGGGGGCGCCGACCCACATGGCCTTCGGCCACGGCCAGCACCACTGCCTCGGCGCTCACCTGGCCCGGATGGAGCTGCAGGTCGCCGTCGGCACCCTGCTAAGGCGCTTCCCCCGGCTGCGGCTCGCCGTCGACCCGTCCGAACTGGACTGGCAGACCGGCTCGATCTGGCGCTACCCGCGCACCCTGCCGGTCGCCTGGTGACCGACCCCGGGGGCCGGTCACCGAGCGGTCCGGTGACCGGCCCCCGGCGACCGACCGCCCGCACACCCCAGCCCGCACGCCCCAGCCCGCGCCCCCCTGCCCGTCCAGGCCCCACCCACGCACCCCCGCCCGCACACCCCCACCCCCCGCACCCCGCCCGTCCAGGCCCCTCACAAGAGACCCTCACCCATGGCAACACTCTGCCGCCCGGCCATCGCCGTGCCCGAGCACGTCGTCACCCTCGACGAGACGCTCGACCTGGCCCGCTCCCTGCACGCCGGCCACCCGCAACTCGGCCTCGCCCTGCGGCTGATCGAGAACACCGGGGTGCGGACCAGGCACCTGGTCCAGCCGATCGAGCGGACCCTCACCCACCCGGGGTTCACCGCCCGCAACGCGGTCTACGAGCGGGAGGCCCGGCGACGCGTCCCCGAGGTGGTGGAGCGGGCCCTGCTCCACGCCGAGCTGGGCGCCCGGGAGGTCGACCTGATCATCTACGTGTCCTGCACCGGTTTCATGATGCCCTCGCTGACCGCCTGGCTGATCAACACCCTGGGCTTCCGCCCCGACACCCGCCAGCTGCCGGTCGCCCAGCTCGGCTGTGCGGCCGGCGGGGCCGCGGTCAGCCGCGCGCACGACTTCTGCCGCGCGTACCCGGGCGCCAACGTGCTGATCGTCTCCTGCGAGTTCTGCTCGCTCTGCTACCAGCCGACCGACCTCGGCGTCGGCTCGCTGCTCTCCAACGGGCTGTTCGGGGACGCCGTCGCCGCCGTCGTGATGCGCGGGCGCGGCGGCACGGGCGTACAGGTGGAGCGCAACGGCTCGCACCTCGTCCCGGACACCGAGGACTGGATCTCGTACGGGGTGAAGGACACCGGCTTCCACTTCCAGCTGGACAAACGGGTGCCCGGCACCATGGAGATGCTCGCCCCGGCCCTGCGCGGCCTGGCCGGCGACCACGGCTGGGACGCCTCCGGGCTGGGCTTCTACATCGTGCACGCCGGCGGCCCGCGGATCCTCGACGACCTCTGCCGGTTCCTCGGCCTGGAGCCGGCCGCCTTCCGGCACAGCCGCGCGACCCTCACCGAACGCGGCAACATCGCCAGCGCCGTGGTGTTCGACGCGCTCGCCCGGCTGTTCGCCGAGGGGGGCGTGCCGGACGGCACCCCGGGGCTGATCGCCGGTTTCGGACCGGGCATCACCGCCGAGATGGCGCTGGGGAGTTGGGTCGGCGAAGCGACCGGTTCGGGGGTCCGGCGGCCGCGCGCCATCTCCACCTCCGACATCTCCCTCGTCCATCCGAGCGCCCCCCGCCGTTTCCCGGCCGGCACTACGATCACCGAATGACAGACACCACGGACCGCACCGACACCTCCGGCAGAGCCGCCGAACTGGCGGCGCTCTTCCCGGCGTTGCACGCGCCGCAGTACTGGACGTGGGGCAGGTACGACGCCCTGTTCTCCACCGAGCTGCCGCCGGACGAACTGGTCACCAACATCCACCTGGTCGGCTTCACCGGGGACCGGGTGGTGCTCTGCCGCGACGACCGGGACCACTGGTTCCTGCCCGGCGGCACCCGGGAGCAGGGCGAGAGCATCGCCTCCTGCCTGGAGCGCGAGCTGCGGGAGGAGGCCGGCGCCCGGCTGCTGGGCGAGCCGGACTGGCTGGGCGCGCACCGCTGCCGCACCGACGACCCGACGCCGTACCGGCCGTGGCAGCCGCACCCCGAGAAGGCGTGGCTGTGGGGCTGGGCGGAGGTCTCGGTGGACTCGACGCCGACCAACCCGGCGGACGGCGAGCAGGTGGTCGAGGTGCGGGCGGTGCCGGCGGCCGAGGCGCAGCGGCTGCTGCTGGCCGGGCACGAGGAGTGGTG
Organism: Kitasatospora sp. NPDC051702; assembly: GCF_040681575.1. Classification (NCBI taxonomy): domain Bacteria; kingdom Bacillati; phylum Actinomycetota; class Actinomycetes; order Kitasatosporales; family Streptomycetaceae; genus Kitasatospora; species Kitasatospora sp. NPDC051702. The sequence goes on along the minus strand of NZ_JBFAZB010000041.1, from coordinate 763 downwards.
GGGCGAGCTGGTCGGCCTGGCGGTGGAGCTGCGCCGCCGCGCAGGGCTCGGCTGACACCGGTCCGGCCGCAACGGCCGACTTCCGGCCTGCCGCATCGACCAGGGCCCGGCACCCGGCCTGCCGCATCGGCCGGGGCCCGGCACCCGAGGTCGGCCGGCACCCGGCTGCCGGCGCCGGCTGACACCCGGTCTCCCGCGGCCGGGGTTATTCCCGCCGGCACCGAGAACCACCGGAATGGCCGTACACCGGAGCACGATGTCCGTTTTGCGGTGATATGACTCGGCTATGGACAACTACCCGCTGCTCAACATCTTCTGGACGATGCTGGAGCTGTTCCTCTGGATCCTCTGGTTCTTCCTGCTGTTCAAGATCATCACGGACATCTTCCGCAGCCGCGACATGAGCGGCTGGGGCAAGGCCGGCTGGCTGATCCTCGTGATCCTGATCCCGCTGGTCGGCGTGCTGATCTACGTGATCGCCCGCGGGAAGTCGATGGGTGAGCGGGACGTCGAGCAGGCCAGACAGACCGAGGCCGCGTTCAAGACGTACATCCGCGACGCGGCCGCCGGCGGGCCGGAGGGCGGCACGGGCGGCAGCCACGTCGACGACCTCGCCAGGCTGGCCGACCTCCGGGAGAAGGGCGCCATCTCCGAGGAGGAGTACCAGAAGGCCAAGGACAAGCTGCTGGTCTGAGCGGGCGGGCGGGTACGGCGGCGTCGACGGCGAGTCCGGCGGCCGCGACCAGACGCAGGAGCAGCGGCA